>CACXFE010000168.1 GCA_902766855.1 Oscillospiraceae bacterium
ACAAGCACATAAATCTTGAATAACAGCGTTCAAGCAAGTATAATAGGTTCGTGATTATCCGCATCAGACCCCGTCCACTGTTATCAATGCTGATAACGATTTGATAACAGAAGGGGTGATAGGCTGGATCATATGGACAGATCAAATAATCAAAGGAACTACGAGCAGGACGAACAATATTTCCTAAACGGAATCAGTTAAGTCCTGTCGAGTGGGAGTGAGCCGTGCAAAGCGGCGGCAGTTATGATCGCCTTGCGGCGAATTTAGAGTTGTGATTTGTTTCGCAAAGTGATAAGCGGCTTCGCCGCGTTGACTTCGCCGTCAGGCAAAAATCATAACACATAACTAAAAAAAGCGTTTGTATAGAACATGGACGATGTGAAATCATGACCGGGGAGGCAACATATGTGCAATAAATTTGACGGCGTGCTGTTGTGTGTCGATTTTGACGGAACGCTGGCATGGCAAGGCCGAATTCCAACTGAAAACGCCGCCGCCATTCGCCGTTTTCAAAGCGAAGGCGGCATGTTTACCGTGATCAGCGGCCGCGCCCCCGATTTTTTTCGGGAATACGCTTCGAGCATCACACCCAACACCTATGTCTGCGGGATGAACGGCGCCTGGATTACCGACTTTCAAACAAGCGAATCGGTATTAGAACAGCCCATGGAAGCGGATGCCGTTTACTATGCGGTAACTTTACTTAAAAAACTCCCCGGCGTTTCCGAATTTCATATGCAAACCAAACACGGAACTTTCTCCTCAAAAATAAAAGGCGGAAGCCTTGTGTCGCCCCTGCCCGCAAACATCAACGATGTCTTTAAAATTCTATTTATTGTATCGACGGATGAAAGCGACTCCGCCACTAAACTTTTAGCAACCGAAGCAAGCGACCGTTTTGCCATTTCCCGGAGTTGGATCAACGGTCTTGAAATCCAGCGCCACGGCATTGATAAAGGCTTCGCCGTCCGCTTTTTAAAGGAGCGGCTTGCCGGTAAGATCTCTTGCGTGGTCGGCGTGGGCGATTATGAAAATGATATTCCGCTATTGCGCTCGTCCGATCTCAAAGTAGCCGAACAGGACGCCGTGCCTGCCGTTAAAGCGGTTGCGGAGTGGGTGACATCCTCTTGCCGCTATGACTCCATCGCCAAGGTCATCGAATGGCTTCCTACTGCCATAAACGGATCAAAAAGAATACCATACTGATTTCAGAAAACACAAATCCAATCGCACAGCAAACAACCGAATCAACCTCTTTGCGCCGTTTTCGGCGCAATTTTTGTTTTTCCGGCGACAGGTGCGTCGAAAAAACTCTGCCGGCTTTCTTTATTCCTTTTTCTGCTTTGCTTCTTCTATGACCTGACCGATATCCCCCTCTATACAGATCGAACGGGGGCGGATCTGCTCCGGGCAATCCGCTTCACCTGCATTGATGCAGACATACACGGCGTCCGGATTCCCGGCAGTCATCTTCCAAAAAGGGTATTTAATGATCACCGGGGTGTTATACCCGACACCGAGTTCCAAAAACAACACCTTGCCGCCCCGGGTGCGCAAAAAATTCTCATACCGTTCCGCTGCCAAATGCCATCCTTCATCCTCCACAAAGCAATTATCCGAGCGCAGGTTCATCGTCATCGGTTCCCCGCACACCGGGCAGACCGGCAGCAACTCCCGCGGGACGCTCATGCGCGGCGTGACGCCCGGCGGGATCACCAATTCGTGATCCGCCCCGATTTCAAACCCTTGGGAAAGCACCATCGCCCGGATCCTCTCCTCATTTTCGTAGGTCTTATCATGGCACGGTGTACTGCATTGAAGCAATCCGTAATCGCCCTGTGTATAAAACAGGCGTTTTTTATCAAAGCCCGCCTTCTGGAAGCAGTGATCCACATTGGTGGTGATCACAAAATAATCCTGATTCCTGATCAGATCAAACAGTTCCTGATAGACCGGCTTCGGGGCATTCATATAACGGTTCACCCAAATATAACGGCTCCAATAAGCCCAAAATTCTTCTTTGGAAGCATACGGATAAAAACCGCCGGAATACATATCCCGAAAACCGTATTGTTCCCCGAAATCGGAAAAATATGTTTCAAACCGCTCGCCTTGATACACAAACCCCGCCGAAGTGGAAAGCCCCGCTCCCGCGCCGATGATCACCGCGTCAGCCCCGGCAAGCGCTTGTTTGAACCTGATGATCTGATCCCGGTAACTCCCGGTCTTTTTTCGTTTTTCCATTTTTCTCCCGCCTGTTTCACTTACAATACTTGATATCCCGATCACAGTTTCCCGCCGAATACGGGGAAAAACGCGTGTTCTCCATAATCCCGGATATGCTCAAACTGTTTGAGCGTTTCCATATCTTCCCCGGAAATCACAAAATCCACTTCCGCGTTGCTTCGCATATGGTCAGGATTTGCCGTTTTCGGCAATACGATCATCCCGAGTTGAATATCGTAACAGATACAAAGCTGCGGGATCGAAACGCCGTTTGATAAAAAAATGGTATCATGAAACATGGTCATTCCTCCGTTATTCTGTTTTTCCGATATCCGCATCCGTTACGGCTTCGCACCATTCCGTGCCGGTTTCCTCCCCGGCGACCTCGATTGCCAGGTGGGAAAACCATGAATCGGGCGCGGCACCGTGCCAGTGCTTGACCTCCGCCGGAATATGGATCACCGTGCCCGGCACGATCTCTACCGGCGGTTTGCCCCATTCCTGATAGTATCCCCTGCCGCCGACGCCGATCAGCATTTGTCCGCCGCCGCTTTTGGCGTGATGAATATGCCAGTTATTGCGGCACCCCGGCTCAAAAGTGACATGGAATACCGGCACCTGTTCCGTCGATACCGGCGCAAGGTAACTCTGCCCGACAAAGAATTGCCCGTAAGGGTTTTTCTCCCCGATCGGGAAAAAGACGGCGTTTTGAAAGCGTTCTTTTTCCGTCAGCCCCGGGGTTTCTTCGTTCCAAACCTCTTTGGCAAGGCGAAACACCGCCCACCCTTTCGGCCAACCCACATACATTGTCGCATGGGTGATGATCGCGGCAATTTCTTCTTTGGTAACACCGTGCGCCTTCGCATTCTGTAAATGATAAGTCAACGAAGAATCGGTCACACCGGACGCCATCAGAGAAACCACCGTGATGATACATTTGGTTTTGATGTCGATCGCTTTCTCGTTCCACACTTCCCCGAACAAAACATCATCATTCAAATGCGCGAATGCCGGCGCAAATTCGCCCAGTTGGGCTCTGCCCGCTGTTTGTACAATTTTTTCTTCCATCTCATTTTCCTCCCCTTTTTATCTGTCAAATCAGATTTTTGCTTTACATATCCGGTTCGGCCGATTTTTCAAGCAACCGTATCAAACACTGATAAGTGATTTCATAAACCGATTGATAAACATATGGTATTCCCGCTTCCTGCATCGCCGTCTTTTGTTTTTCCGTGACGGCGGTATAAGGATAAATCCCGAACATAAACGGGAAGAACATATAAAGGAAATTTTGGACTTCCGCCGCCGTCATTTCCGGGCAAAATTTTTGAAGCAGGCTTTCCATCAGCCGAAGCGACGCGCCGTAAGATTTTTTGAAGGCCGTCAGCATGGTCGGGCGGCTGTTTGCTTCCATATCATAGTTGTTCATCGAAAGCAGTTTCAAAAGTTGCTGCCGCTTGGCAAGCGAATCCGCGATGGCTTCCGCCAACCGTTGCGGGGAAAGGCGGCCGTTTTCGTTTAATATGGCAGCCAGTTCCTCGTTCCACCGATCATACTCTCTGGCAAACAACGCCAGAAAAATTTCTTCTTTGGTTTGAAAATAGTTGTATATCGTCGGGCGGGAAAACGGCACTTCCTTTCCGATTTCTTTAAGCGTGATGTCCTTAAAACTCATAGTCTGATAGAGTTTTTCGCAAGCGTTCACAATTTCCTCCCGCCGCCCCGCGATCAGTTCCGGCGTTCCTTTGATCATGCCGCCGTCCTCCTTAAAGCCGTGATATTGTACCGATCCGTCTTGCTAAACAAAGCGCGCCGTATAGCAACACGCCGGATCAAATATAGTATACCACGGCATTGACACCGTGTCAATAGCGAATGGCTGTTTTTGCGTTTGTCCATCGTTTCTTCACAAACGCAAAAATCGCTGTTTGATCAAAAAACCGAATCAACAACATTCAAAAGGAATGGTCAGGTCACTTTTTTGCCGCTTTTATCGGATTGGCGATCACGGTATTTTCTGTCATACAAAAGCGCCGCCAACAAAACGACAAAGCATGACCCCGCATTGTGTACAAGCGCGCCGGTGGTCGGGGTTAAAATCCCCAGTACCGACAAGGTGACCGCGATCAGGTTGATCCCCATGGAAAGCGTGATCGCGCCTTTGATGGTCTTGACCGTTGCGGAGGCAAGCCATTTCAGATACGGAACTTTGTCAAGCCCGTCTGTCATCAAGGCGACTTCTGCCGCCTCTACCGCAATATCGCTGCCCATCGCGCCCATCGCCACCCCGACATCCGCCGTTTTCAGCGCAGGCGCATCGTTTATTCCGTCCCCGATCATACACACCGTTTTATCGTTTTGTTTCCATTCGGTGAGGATTTCCACCTTATGCTCCGGCAAAAGATCCGCGCGCACCTCGCTGATCCCGGCTTCGGCGGCAAAATACGCGGCGGCCCTTCGGTTGTCCCCGGTCAATAAAACAGAAGCCGCCCCCATCCCGTTTAACCGCTTGATCGCCCCCGCCGCCTCGGGGCGCAGAGTATCAGAGAGTGCGATCATACCGATCACGCACCCGTCAGCCGCCACAATGACCGATGCTTTCCCCTCTTCCCGCAACCGATCCAGTTGTGCGCTGACCTCCGGGGGAAGAACGGCGCCCTTTTCTAAAAGATACTTCTCATTGCCGAGATCATAGGTTTTTCCGCCGATCACGGCCCTGACGCCTTTGCCCGCCGCCATTTGAAACCCGGTGGCATGATCGATTTTCACGCCTTCCTGTTTTGCCTTCTCCGTGATCGCTTTGCCCAACGGATGTTCACTGCGGCTCTCGGCGGCCGCCGCAATCCCAAGCAATTCCGTTTCATGGACAGTGGAAACGGAAATAACATCGCTGACCTCTAACCGCCCATAGGTCAATGTGCCGGTTTTATCAAAAGCGACCGTATCCACTTTTCCCATTTTTTCCAGTGCCTCGCCGGATTTGATTATCACGCCCTGCTTTGCCGCCTGACCGATCGCCGCGATGATTGCCGTGGGTGTTGCAAGAACCAAGGCGCACGGGCAAAAGACAACCAATACCGTAACCGCACGCACAATATCCCCGGTGATCACGAATGCGAAAACCGCAATCAACAACGCGATCGGCACAAGCCAACTTGCCCACCGATCGGCAATACGCTGGGCAGGGGCTTGCTTTTTATCCGCTTCTTCCACCAATCGGATCAACTTTTGCAAAGAACTGTCCTGCCCTACTTTGACCGCTTCCATATCCATGGAGCCGAAACGGTTGATCGTGCCGCTGAACACCTCGTCACCGACAACCTTATCAACCGGCATGCTTTCCCCCGTCATGGCCGATTGATCAACCGAAGTTTCCCCGGCCCTGATCACCCCATCCACGGGGATGATTTCGCCGGGCAGAATACGGAGAAGATCGCCCTTTTGTATCTCTGCCGCCGGGATGATAACTTCTTTTCCGGAGCGGAGTACCCGCCCCGTTTCCGGCGAAAGAGCGATCAGTTTTTTCAGCCCTTTTCGGGCACGGGCGGTGGTCATATCTTCCAGCAATGCCCCGATTTCCATAATGAAAGCAACCTCACCCGCCGCGAACAGATCCCCGATCAAAACAGCGGCAATCATTGCCATGGAAATCAGCAGCGCGGAAGAAATTTTGCTGATTCCCCGATTGTGCGCGATCCGAAAACCCGCCAAATACAAAAGCGGAAACCCGCAAATCACCACGCATACCCATGCAAGATATTTTCCCGCCGGGAAGCCGACTTTCGGCAACAGGAAAGACGCCAGCAAAAAAATACCGCCGACAATAGTCATCCTCCACCCCGCAAGAAAGTCCTGAAGTTTCTTGATCTTCATGATGTTGCCCCCTATTGACAAAAATCAAGCCAAAGTGTATAATTTGTTTGGTTTTGGACACTCTGTTCGATTATGATTATACTGTCCGGCAAAAGAATAAACAAGAAGCAATCGGGCGGATTCGTTCGTTACTGAACATTTTCGGTAAAATGTCCGGGAGGTCACCATGGATCGCAGACAGCAAAAAACAAGGCAGGCGGTGTTTGACGCTTTCACCGGCCTGCTTGCCAAAAAATCCTATTCCAAAATATCGGTACAGGAGATCATCGACGCGGCCAATATCGGGCGCAGCACCTTCTATACGCATTTTGAAACGAAGGATGAACTTTTAAAAGCCATGTGTACCGATATTTTTACACATGTTTTTTCCGATCACCTGACGCGGGAAAATACCCATGATTTTTCATTGAACAACAAAGAAATCGCGGGGGAAATCACCCATATTCTCTATCATCTGCAAGACAACCGGGCCAGCATCAAAAGCATTCTTTCCTGCGAAAGCGGCGAGATGTTTATGAAATACTTCAAGGGTTATTTGGTGCAGCTTTTTGAAGGGGAACTGGAAAAGCACGGCTCCTCCGTTCCGAAAGAGTATATGCTCAATCATACCGTCTGTGATTTTGCCGAAACCGTGCGTTGGTGGATGAAGAATGATCGCTACTCCCCGGAAGAAATTGCCGGTTTTTTCCTTGAAACCACCCCTTTCGACCGGGCAAACGAATAAAATCAGCGTTTTTATGAGCAATATGATTTGAAGATTTCCCGGTAGATCGCCAAATCCTCCTCTTTAAAAACATTGAAAATCACTTTGATTTTGCTCCCCGTATGTTTTTGATAGGCCCGCACGGTTCGAACCGCGATGGCGGCGGCCTCCCTTTGTGGGAAGCCGAAAACACCCGTAGAAATACAACAAAAGGCAATGCTCTTGCAACCGTTTTCCTCCGCAAGTTTCAGGCAGGAAGTGTAGCAGGACGCCAAAAGATCGCACTGCTTTTGTGTAACCCTCCCGCTTACGATCGGCCCGACAGTATGCAAAACATATCGGGAAGGCAGATTGAAAGCGGGTGTGATTTTTGCCTGCCCTGTCGGTTCCTCATGCCCTTGTTTTTCCATCAGATCATGGCAGAAATTGCGCAAACGAAGGCCTGCCGCGCTGTGAACACAGTTATCTTCGCAGTTGTGAAGCGGGCGGAAACAGCCGAGCATCTGTGAATTGGCGGCGTTCACGATCGCATCGCATTCCAG
>CACXFE010000169.1 GCA_902766855.1 Oscillospiraceae bacterium
CCTATCGGCAGAACGCCGCGTTCCAACCCCGCCACCTATACGGGCGTGTTCGGGGATATCCGGGAACTGTTTGCTTCCACCAAAGACGCGAAGGCGCACGGATACACCGCGGGCAGGTTTTCGTTTAATGTAAAAGGCGGGCGGTGTGAAGCCTGCCAGGGCGACGGGATCTTAAAAATCGAGATGCACTTTTTGCCGGATATTTATGTGCCTTGCGAAGTGTGCGGCGGGAAGCGTTACAATCGGGAAACCCTGAATGTAAAATACAAGGGGAAAAGCATTTATGATGTGCTGGAAATGACCGTGGAAGAAGGTCTGCATTTCTTTGAAAGTATTCCGAAAATTGCGCGAAAACTGCAAACTTTATATGATGTGGGGCTTGGGTATATCAAAATCGGGCAGCCCGCTACCACCCTGTCAGGCGGCGAGGCACAGCGGGTGAAACTTGCCACCGAACTGTCAAAACGCGGCACGGGGCGCACGATTTATATTTTGGACGAGCCTACCACCGGGCTGCACACCGCGGATGTGCATAAACTGATCGATGTTTTGCAGCGCTTTGCCGACGCGGGGAATACCGTGCTGGTGATCGAGCATAATTTGGATGTGATCAAAACGGCGGATTACCTGATCGATCTCGGCCCGGAGGGCGGGGATCGCGGCGGTACCGTGGTTTGCGCGGGCACGCCCGAAAAAGTGGCGGCGTGTGCGGCTTCCTATACGGGAAAGTTTTTAAAAAAGATCTTATAAATTTACACATTATTCACCAAAGAAGCACAGCAAAAGGATAGAATAAACGGTGAGGTGAGAAAACCGTGTTCGGTTATATCCGAATTGCAAAGCCGGAATTAAAGGTGCGGGAATACGAAACATACAAAGCGGTATATTGCACGCTTTGCCGGGAACTCGGCAAACATTACGGGTTTCTGGCGCGCTTTACGCTGAGTTATGATTTTACTTTCCTTGCCTTGCTGATGCTGGCATTGGAGGATGGATGCGAAGGGTTTGAGCGAAAACGCTGTGCCTTCAATCCGCTGAAAAAATGCCATTATTGTAAAGACCGTTCCCGATTTGCCTTTCCCGCCGCAGCCGCGATGGTGATGATCGATTATAAGATCCGGGATAATATCGCGGATGAAAAAGGGCTTAAAAAACTGGGAAACCGGTTGATTCGCCCGTTGTTTGCCCGCGCCGGCAAAAAAGCAGTGCGGCAGTTTCCGGAAGTGGGAGAAATCGTTTCGGCGTATATTGCCGCGCAGAACGCGCTGGAAACCGCCGGTTGTACGGAACTGGACCGCGCCGCGGAACCAACGGCGAAAATGCTTGCCTCCCTTTTGCGGCTGATTGGAAAAAATGAGGCGCAGCAGCGGGTGTTAGAGCGGCTCGGGTATTGCCTCGGGCGGTATATTTATTTGATCGACGCGGCGTGTGACCTGCCGGACGATCTGCAAACCGGCTCTTACAATGTCTTGCGATACGGCATGACGGGGGACGCCCGCGCTTACGCCAAAGAGCGGGTTGTACCGCAGTTGTATTTTGCCGGAAATGAAGCCGGGAAGGCTTTTGAATTGTTGGATGTCAAAAAATATAAAGGGATCCTTTCCAATATCCTGTATCTCGGATTGGAAGAAACTTTTAAAAAGGAGTTAGCAGTATGACCGATCCTTATGCGATTTTGGGTGTTTCCAAAAACGCCACGGATGAAGAAATCAAAAACGCGTATCGGGAATTGGCACGGAAATATCACCCCGATAACTACACCGATAATCCGCTTTCGGATTTGGCGGCGGAAAAGATGAAGGAAATCAACGACGCTTACGATCAGATTATCAATCAGCGAAGGAGCGGCCATTCCAAATCCCATGGGGCGCCTTTTAACGCGAACGCGGCTTCCTCCTTCCCGGAAGTGCGCAGCCTGATCAATCAAGGGCGGTTAGAACAGGCGCAGGAAGTGTTAGACGGTGTGGCGCCGCAATCGCGCGATGCGGAATGGTATTTTTTAAACGGCACGGTGTTGTATCGCCGGGGTTGGTTTGAACAGGCCTATACCAGTTTTGTCACCGCTTCACGCATGGATCCCGCCAATGAGGAATATCGCCGCGCGGTCAACAATGCGCAGAAACAAAGCACCCGCCAGTATAACCCGTATCACAGTTACGGCGGCGGGCGGGAATGCTCGGGCTGTGATGTTTGTTCCAGTTTGCTTTGTGCGGATTGCTGCTGTGAATGTATGGGCGGCGATCTGATCCCCTGTTGTTAAGAGATGGCAGAGATGAAACAGGCGGTTAAAATAACATTCTGCGCTGTTTTAGCGGCGCTTTCCGCTGTCCTGATGCTGTTTTCCTATCTTACTACGCTGACTTATGCCGTCCCGGCCATGGCGGGGCTTTTGAGTATGATCCCCGTGATTGAAATTGACAGGAAGTGGGCGCTCGGCACCTATTGCACCGCGGCGGTGCTGGTGTTTTTGATGGCGGAACAGGAGAGTAAATGGCTGTATATCGCCTTTTTCGGCTTTTATCCGATCGTGAAGTCATGGATCGAGCAGATCGGCAAACCGCTGATTGAATGGTTGCTGAAACTGGTGGTTTTTAACGCCTGTATGCTGCTGATTTACGGAGCGTTTTCCGTTCTTTTTTCCATTTCGCCGGAAGATTTCGCGGTATTGGGCAAATACGGCGCGTGGATTTTTTTGGCGATGGGCAATGCCGTGTTTGTGTTGTACGATGTGGCGGTTACGCGCATGGCTATGCTGTATATCCGGCGCGTCAGCCCTCAAATTTCAAAACTTTTGCACCGATAAAAACAAGGTGCATAACACTCCTTTTTTTGCGAAAAATAGCAGAAAAGGAGTGTTTTTATGTTTCCGGATAAAAAAGAGTATGAAAAAATGATCGGCGTTCAGTCACCGCCCTCTCCCAAAGGCAAGGATTTTGTTTGGGCCTTTTGTGTGGGCGGCTTGATTTGCGTGATCGGGCAGTTGCTGTTCGCGTTTTATGAAATGTTGGGGCTTTCGGAAAAAGCGGTGCGCATGGCAGTGCCCTGCACCCTGATCTTTGCGGCGGCTCTGCTTACGGGATTGCAACTGTTTGATAAGATCGCCAAACACGCGGGCGCCGGTACGCTGGTGCCGATTACGGGGTTCGGCAATGCGGTGGTTTCCCCCGCGATCGAGTTCAAAAGCGAAGGGCAGGTGCTGGGGCTTGGGGCGAAAATGTTTTCGATCGCCGGCCCGGTGCTGGTATTCGGCATTACTTCTTCGGTGATTTACGGGGTTTTGCTGATGATCTTTCAAGGGCTTTGAACAGGGGGTGGCAGTATGAAGAGAATCGGGAAACGCACCTTAAGTTTTGCCAATCCGCCGCGGATATTCAGTTATGCTTCGGTTGTGGGGAAGAAAGAGCATGAGGGGCCGCTGGCGGCGGAATTTGATTTATATACGACCGATCGTTTTTACGGGGAAGAAACCTTTGAAAAGGCCGAAAGCAAATTGCAGAAGACCGCCATGCAAACGGCACTGAAAAAAGCCCGCATGACCAATGAGGATGTGGATCATATCTTTGCGGGTGATCTTCTGAATCAGTGTATCGGCAGTTCATTCGGCGTGCGGGAATTCGGAATCCCTTTTATCGGGTTGTACGGCGCCTGCTCTACCATGGCGCTTTCGGTGGGGTTGGCGTGCTTGTTCACAGACAGCGGCGCCTCCCGCCATGCCATGGCGGTCACCTCTTCGCATTTTTGCTCTGCCGAGCGGCAATACCGCTTTCCGCTGAATTACGGTTGCCAGCGCCCGCCCACATCACAATGGACGGTGACCGGCGCGGGTGCGCTGATCGTAGGGCAGGGGGAAATCGGGGCGTGCGTTCCCTCGGTCACTTTCGGGGAAATTCAAGATCTCGGGATCAAAGATATGAACAATATGGGCGCCGCGATGGCACCGGCGGCGGCCTCCACGCTGCTTCACTTTTTTGAGGATACCGCAACCGGCCCCGAAGATTATGATTTGATCTTTACGGGGGATCTCGGTTCAGTCGGTTCCCAATCGCTTTATATCTTGTTGGATCGGGAAGGGGTGGATATTCGCTGCCGGCACAGTGATTGCGGGTTGATGATTTTCGATCGGGAAAAGCAGGATGTACACGCCGGCGGTTCCGGCTGCGGGTGCAGTGCCGCGGTGCTTTGTTCCTATATCATGCACCGATTGGAGGAGAAAAAACTGCGCAATATCCTCTTTATGTCTACCGGGGCGCTGATGTCGCCTACCTCTGCTTTTCAAGGGGAAAGCATCCCCGGGATCGCCCACTTGCTGCAGATCAAAAGCGATTGACAAACCGGGAAAAAAGTCGTATAATATAATAAGAAACTCCGTCGGATCGAGGGTGCTTCGTAACATGGCTTCATCCGGCGGAGGTTTTATTATCCGTTTAAAGGGGGAATCACGGTGCAGGAAGAAATTTTTGAACTGATTGAGGGGAAGAAATACGCCCGAATACGAGAACTGCTTTCCGAAATGAACCCTGCGGATATCGCCCTGATTCTGGAAGATGTGCCGGAGCGTGAGTTGCCGGTGATTTTCCGCATTTTACCGAAAGAACTGGCGTCGGAAGTTTTTGTTGAAATGGATTCGGAGATGCAGCAACTGCTGATCGAGGCATTCAGCGATAAAGAATTGCGGGAAGTGATGAACGAACTGTTCATGGATGATACCGTTGATATTATTGATGAAATGCCCGCTTCGGTTGCCAAGCGTATTTTACAGCAAACCGATCCGAATACTCGCCGCATGATCAATCAACTGCTTGCCTACCCGGATGACAGCGCGGGCAGCATCATGACCACCGAATATGTCGATCTGAAAAAAGATATGACGGTGGATATGGCGTTTGACCGTATCCGCAAAATCGGGGTGGATACCGAAACCATTTATACCTGTTATGTCATTGATCAAAGCCGGCACTTGCTCGGGATCGTTTCGGTGAAAGATCTGTTATTGAATCCGAAAGACAAATTGATCGAAGAAATCATGGATGAAAATATCATCTTTGCCAACACGCTGGACGATAAGGAAGAAGTGGCGGGCCTTTTTGAAAAGTATGATATGCTGGCACTGCCGGTGGTGGACAAGGAAAACCGGCTGGTGGGCATCGTCACGGTTGACGATGCGATCGATGTTATCCAGGAAGAAGCAACGGAAGATATCGAAAAAATGGCCGCTATTTTGCCTTCGGACAAGTCGTATTTCCGAACCGGCGTATGGGCGACCTTCCGTTCCCGCATCCCGTGGTTAATGCTGCTGATGATCTCGGCCACTTTCACCGGTGCCATCATCTCGAATTTTGAAGAAAAACTGACGGTGTTTCCCGCTTTGATCGCTTTTATTCCGATGTTAATGGATACAGGCGGCAACTCGGGCAGCCAGTCTTCGGTTACGATCATCCGTGCGATCTCGCTGGGGGATGTGGAATTCAAGGACATTCTGAAAGTGATCTGGAAAGAAATCAGGGTGGCTCTTTGTTGCAGTTTGGCATTGGCGGCCATCAATTTTTTGAAGTTGCTGACGGTGGATTATTATATTCTGCATACCTTTGATCCCGGCAAACAGATCCCGGAGATCGCCGTGGTTTGTTTGACGCTGTTTTTCACCATCCTTGTGGCCAAGTTGGTGGGCTGTACGCTGCCGATTTTTGCAAAGAAAATCGGGTTTGACCCGGCGGTTATGGCAAGCCCTTTTATTACCACCATTGTCGATGCGATTTCGTTGGTGATATATTTCCGCATCGCCATCATGGTTTTGGGAATTTGATTGACTTTTTGTTTTCTGTGTGATATTATGACCATATTCGGTAGATTTTGCTACATTTTATGATATCAGAATAACGGATTGGAGTAGGAACAGATGGCGCTTATCGGGGAAGCCGATATTCGCATGGCGGTGGATCAATTCGGGATCGACGGTCGGTTCATCCATGCGGAAAAATTCGGAAGCGGTCATATCAACGATACTTATTTGGTATCGGTTGAGGACGGAAATCAAGAGATCAAAAAGTATGTTTTACAGGCGGTCAATACCCATGTGTTTAAAAATATTGTGCCGATTATGGAGAATATCGCGCGGGTGACCGACCATTTAAAAACGAAAATCACGCATGACGAAAAGGTTATGAATTTTCTGCAAGCGAAAGACGGGCATGCCTACTATATTGATGAAAAAGGCTCGTTCTGGCGAATATATGAGTTTATAGATGATTCGATTTGCTTACAGTTGCCCGATACCGATGAGGATTTTTATGAGTGCGGGGTGGCTTTCGGAAAATTTCAGCGGGATCTTTCCGATTTTCCGGCGGATAGTTTATATGAAACCATTCCGGATTTTCATAATACCCCCAAACGCTATGCCGCCTTTTTAAACGCGGTTGAACGGGATGTTTGCGGGCGTGCCGCCGCGGTGGAACGCGAGATCGGTTTCGTGAAAAAACGCGTGGATTTTTGCTCGGTTTTAGAAGAGAAATATCAGGCGGGCGATCTTCCGCTCCGCGTCAGCCATAATGATACCAAGTGCAACAATGTGTTGCTGGACAGCCGCACCAAAAAAGCGCTTTGTGTGATTGATCTGGATACGATCATGCCGGGTTTCTCGGTCAATGATTTCGGGGATGCGATTCGGTTTGGCGCCAGTACCGCGGCGGAGGATGAGAGAGATCTTTCCAAGGTACATTTTGATATGGGAAAATTCAAGGTTTATACCGATGGCTTTTTAGCGGGAAGCGGAGGCCTTTTATCTCGGGCGGAGATCCTTTTGCTCCCGGAAGGGGCGAAAATGATGACGCTGGAATGCGGTATGCGGTTTTTAACCGATTATTTGCAGGGCGATGTTTATTTTAAAACCGAACGGGAAGGGCAAAACCTTGACCGGTGCCGCACGCAGTTCAAGTTGGTAGAGGAAATGGAAAGCAACTGGGAAGAAATGAAGGCATATGTCGCCTCTTTTCTGGCAAAATAAAAAATTTTTCATTTTACCCTTGATTTTCGTTTGGAAATGTGATATGATACTATGGCGGTCAAAAAACGGCCGCATATGCGCTGATAGCTCAGCTGGATAGAGCGTCTGGCTACGGACCAGAAGGTCGGGAGTTCGAATCTTCTTCAGCGCGCCAGAGAATTCTGTCGATTTTTATCGGCAGAATTTTTTTATCATGTCGTGGAATGTCGGTCACTATTTCTTGTATAATACCTCCGAAAGGAGGTGTTAAGGTTGAATATTTTTGCTTTTTTATTGTTGCAAATCCTCAACGGTTCTGAATGGAAGCCGGATTCGGGGAAAGTGAAAACTATAAAAATTGGATCGCTGTTTTAGATCCTAAAACCTGCTTTGAATGTCGCTCCCGACACGGAAAAATTTGGTTGATGACAGAGACGCCGGATAAAGAACCGCAGTTGCATTTCCATTGTCGGTGCAGTATTCGCAAGATGGTAACGGTGAAAGCGGGCACGGCTACGATTAACGGAAAAGACGGTGCCGATTGGACGCTGAAATATCGAGATGAATTGCCGGATTACTATATCAGTTATCAAGATGCAAAAGAACGGGGTTTTAGAAACTATTTGGGCAATTTGAGTTTTGTTGCTCCAAACCGAATGGTAGCTAGGGGCGTTTATCAAAACAGAAATGGTCATTTACCATCTAAAGAGGGTAGAATATGGTACGAAGCCGATATCAATTATCGGGGAGGATTTAGAAATAGCCAACGGGTTATTTATTCTAATGATGGCTTGCTGTTTGTGACGTATGATCATTATATGACATTTTTTGAAATTGTATAGGGGAGAACAAAATGGATATACAGGAGTATTATGCTTTTAAAGAAATCAAAGAGAATCCTATTATTTTGGATTTTTCAAAGTGCAAATATTTGGGAGAAATTCATTTGATGTTAAAAGAGAAATTCGGACTTCCCGAATATTACGGTGAAAACTGGGATGCGTTATGGGATTGTTTAGATGGGTTATTTGAAGACAGAGGCAATTTTGTTGCGGAACTTCATGCATTTCGTTCATTAAGCGCAGAATTGCAGAACGAGTGTCAACATATGTTAGAAGTGTTTGATGATGTTCATAATGAGTCGCTCAATTTTACCTATCAAATACTTTCATAGTTGCTAAAGCGGTTATAAAATTGGAAGACGATGGGCGCAGAAGTTCAAATCTATCTGCAAAATTGAGGAGGTTCATCCTTTACATCCCGATCAGACA
>CACXFE010000170.1 GCA_902766855.1 Oscillospiraceae bacterium
AAAGCGGTAAAGGCGCCGCCGGGAAATTCACTCCACGGAAGCACGGTGCCCGGAATCATGGTGTTTTCCATTTCACACCCCTCCTTATGGTTTATTTGATTATATCGCAATTTCAAGTGAACTGCAATCTTTTTTTCGCTTTTTGAGGGGAAAACCTTGTATTTCGGAGCAAGACCGTTTATAATGATAGTATCAACAAAAAGGAGTGGGGCAAATGATTTTAGTCAATACGGATTATATTGAAGGCAAGCGGTTTGAAATGCTGGGGCTGGTCAAGGGCAGTACCATCCAATCCAAAAATATCGGGCGGGATATCGGCGCCAGTTTTAAAACCATTATCGGAGGGGAACTGAAAGCCTACACCGAAATGATGGAAGAGGCGCGCTCGATCGCTACCAACCGCATGATGGTGGAGGCTTCTTCTCTTGGGGCGGACGCGATCGTGAATGTTCGTTTTGCCACTTCCGCGATCATGCAGGGCGCGGCGGAAGTGATCGCATACGGCACCGCGGTGAAATTTATCTGACAGGGCTTCATGAAACAAAAAAACAGGGGCTGACGCTTGCGGTTTGATCCGCCGGCGCCGGCCCCTTGATTTTGATTTCTTTTTAATTGGCGATCCCGGTTACGGAATCACTGAAATTCAGCCCGAAACTCACCCCGATCGCACGATCGACCTGCCCCATGGAATGGCGATCCAATGTCCCCATTTTTTCCCGCAGGCGCTGCTTGTCGATGGTGCGAATCTGTTCCAGCAAAATGATGGAATCTTTTGCCAAGCCCGATCCGCTGGCGTTTACCGAAATATGGGTGGGCAGTTTGGCTTTGTCCCGTTGGCTGGTGATCGCCGCGGCGATCACGGTGGGACTGTATCGGTTGCCGACATCGTTTTGGATGATAAGTACCGGCCGCACACCGCCTTGTTCCGAGCCAACCACCGGGCTTAAATCGGCGTAATAGATTTCTCCCCGCTTAATCGTCATGATTGTTTCACACTCCGTTGATCTTGATACTTATATTCTTGCCTTCTTTTTCCCGAATGATACAAAAAGTTTTTACTTCCTATGCCATCCTATGTCCAAACGGGCGGGAGTGTGAAAAAAGAAACCGCACGCAAAAGGGCGAAAAATGTTCCGTCTTTTGCGTGCGGCTGATTGCGCGGAAGGATTATTTGGTTTCTTCGGGTACGATCTGAATGTCGGCGATCTGCACATTCACTTGCGTAACGGCACTGCCGGTCATGGTCTGGATTTTTTCCTTCACATTTTGCTGTACTTTTTCCGCTACCTCTTTTACCTGGGCGTTTTGCTTTACGCAAAGGAAAACATTGATCTCGATCGCACCGTTGATATTTTCCACTTTAACGCCCTTGAACGCGCTTTTATTTTTAAACGCGCCTTTTAAATCCATCGAGCGTTTGGAAAGCCCGGCGACGCCGTCCACTTCCTTGGCGGCGATCTCCGCCATTTTTTCCAATACTTCGGTGCTGACCGATAATTCCGTTTCTTTGTTTTCCATTCAAAAAACCTCCTGATCTTTCTCGTGATGGTGTCAGTATAAAACAACATTTTTCGGTTGCCGCCCGGCGACCGGAAAAACGCGCCTATCATAGCCAGTAAAACCATTATACCATATTTTTCAAAGAACACAACCATTTTTCTAAAAATAAATTGACAAGTTGCAAAAAAAATGTTATATTTTTAACAGAATGTTTTCACAAGGAGTCGATTTGTATGAAAGAAATGACAAAAGGAAAGGTCTGGTGTTTTGCAATCGGTCAGTTTGGATGGTCGGTTTTAGCGGCGGTCATCTCCAACTGGCTGGTTTATTTTTATCAGCCGGCACAGGAACTGATCGCGGAAGGGCATAAGGTCATGATCCCGCAAGGGCTTGTGATTTTGGGGATCGCCACCATTTTGGGCGCGATCACCGCGTTCGGCAGAATTTTCGATGCGATCACCGACCCGCTGATCGCTTCCGCTTCGGACAAATGCAAATCCAAAGCGGGGCGCCGGATCCCCTTTATGCGGGCGGCCGCTATTCCGTTTGCGCTGGTCACGGTGCTGACTTTTATCAGCCCGATCGGCAAAGAATCCTGGATCAATGCGATCTTCCTGTTTGTGATGCTGACCTTGTTTTATTTGTTTATGACGATGTACTGCACCCCGTACAACGCGCTGATCCCGGAACTCGGCAGTAATCAGAAAACCAGAATGTCGATTTCCACCACCATTTCGTTTACCTATATCGCCGGTATGGCGCTGGTTTATGTGGCGCCGGTGATCTGGAACGCGTTTGGCGGCGTGATGGATAGAATGACCGCGATGCGCCTGACCTTCGCCCTGCTTTCCCTGATCGGGTTGGTTTGCCTGTTTGTGCCGGTCTTCACGATCAAAGAGAAAGATTATGTCAATGTGGTGCCGACGGAATCCACCGCCATCCGCTCGCTGATGAAGACTTTTCGCAACAGTGATTTCCGGCGTTTTGTCGCTTCGGATGTTTCGTATTTCCTCGGGATCACCATGTTCCAGACGGCGCTGCCGTATTTTGTCACCAGCCTTTTAAAACTGGAGGAAAGCATGTCCACCGTGTATTTTGTTTTGATGACGGCGCTGTCGATCCTTTTCTACCTGCCGGTGAATAAACTTTCTTTGAAGTTCGGCAAACGGAAATTGATTTTGGTGGCCTTTGCGATCTTTACGGTTTCGTTCCTTTATACCGCGTGTTTCGGCAGTATGCTGCCCATTCCGGCGACGGTGCAGGGCTATATCCTCTGCGCGATCGCGGCGCCCGCCATGGCGATTTTCGGGATCTTGCCGCAGGCGGTGGTAGCGGATATTGCGGAAAGCGACGCGGTGGATACCAAAGAAAACCGCGCCGGGATGTTCTATGCCGCCCGCACCTTTGCCTTTAAACTGGGGCAAAGCCTTGCCATGCTTCTTTTCACCGCGATTGCCACCATCCGCGCCGACATCGGCCTCGGTTACCGCATTGTAGCGTTGGCGGCCGCGGCGGTTTGCCTGCTTGGCGGCTTGATCTTCTTCTTCTACAACGAGAAAAAGGTCTATTCCAAAATTTCACTGTAAGGAAGGAAACGGGTTCGCATGATCGAAGAAGCCAATTACGCGCAGGAGATGCTGGAGATCGTTTTGCCGGCTCTTTCCGCCTGCCGGGAAGATGCTTTTACCGAAGGGTTTGACGGGAAGCCCCTGCATTACGCGCACTTTACCGCGCAAGAGGAAAAGGGAGTGGTGGTGATTTGCCACGGCTTTACCGAGTCCTGCGAAAAATTTCATGAATTGACCTATGCTTTTTTGCAGAAAGGCTATTCGGTTTATATTATCGAGCATCGCGGGCATGGGCGGTCTTATCGCAAACTGGCGAATCAAACCCTCACCCATATTGATCGGTTTGAAAATTATGTGCGGGATTTCACTTGCTTTATGGATCAGGTTGTGCGAACGAAGGAGAAGGGAAAACCGCTTTTCCTGTTTGCCCATTCCATGGGCGGCGCGATCGGCACCTTGTATTTAGAGCAAGCGCCTGATGTGTTCCGGAAAGCGGTACTTTCCTCCCCGATGGTGGCGCCTTCGGGCGGCGGGTTTCCGATTTTCCTTGCCAGAGCCATTGTGTGGCTGTTCAAACTGTTCGGTCAGGCGGAAAAACGCGCTTTTATTTCGGAGGAATACCCGGGGCATGAGGAGTTTGAAAACTCGGCTTGTTCCAGCCGCGCGCGGTTTGATTATTATCAGGCCATGAAAACCACCACCAAAGAACTGCAAAATTATTCGCCAACTTATTCATGGGTGTTTGAATCGCTCCGGGTGAAAAAACTGATCATGAAAGGCGATCCCGGCAAAATCAAGATCCCGGTGAAATTGTTTGTCGGGGAGTATGATACCGTGGTGGAACGCCCGCCGCAAGAGGAGTTGGCGCGCAAATTGCCCGATTGCTCTTTGGAGGAGATACGCGGCGCAAAGCATGAACTGTATCTTGCGCCCAATGAGATTTTGGCCGGGTATCTGGATTCGCTTTTCCGCTTTTTGGATCAAGAGCCGTAAATCGTGATTTTTGTAACAACACCCCCGCTCGGATGAGCGGGGGTGTTTGCGTGAGCCCGGCAAAGATTTTTTAAAATTGGATGATTATAAAAGATTCTCACGGGGCGATGTGGGCATCGCCCCCTACAAATAAAACCAAAGTTTTTCTGTATCTTATTAAATAATTGTAGGGGCGGATGCCCACATCCGCCCGCATAAATTTGTAGAAATCCCCCGACAAAACCGGGCTTTGCATGGTTGTGTTCTCTTACGGAACGGATGATTCTCACGCTGCGGCGTTCGGTCATTCCCGAGTCGCACGCTTCGCTTCCTACATCGTCCCGGAAGAAACCGTAAATTTATCAAAACACCCCCGCTCGGAGGAGCGGGGGTTGCTGTTTTCCAAAATTCTCATGGTGGGGGTTTCAAAATCAAACCTGATCGTCATGCAGGTAAATGGTGCGGGAGTTACGGTGCATATACACATTCAACACCAGGCCCACCCCCAAATACAGGCAGAGCAGGGAAGTGCCCCCGGCGCTGAAAAAGGGAAGAGTGATTCCGATCACGGGAAGCACCTGCACGCACATCCCGATATTGATGACCATTTGCGCGAAGATAATGGCAAAAAAGCCGACGCAGATCAGTTTCCCGCTGTCTTTCGAGCAGATGCGTGCGATCCGCATACAACGGAAGCAAACGGCCGCCAGCAACAGAATCACCGCCATGCAGCCGAGGAAACCGAATTCCTCCCCGATGCTGACAAAAATAAAATCATTATGCCCCATCGGCACGCCGCCTACCTGTGTAAGATCGCCTTTCAGGAAACCCTGTCCCCAAAAGCCGCCGTTCGCCAGTGCGATTTTACCGCGGTATTGCTGGTACAGGATCCCCTGAACATCGGCCGCCGGGTCAAAAATGGCTTTGATGCGCGCCTGCTGATCCCCGTTTAAAATAAAGAAATAGAAGATCGGGGAGGCAACGGCCGCCGTTACCAACAGGGCGGCGAAATACTTCCAGGAAACGCCTGCCGCCCACATCATAAACAACACCATAATGGCAAAGACCAGGGCGGTGCCGTCATCCCCCTGAATATGGATGAGCAACACGGGGAACGCCCCATGCAGGCAAACGGGCAACAGGGTTTTTAATTTGTTGATCGTGGGTTTAACGCGGCTTAAATGGGTGCTGAAAGTGACCAAAAAGCAAATTTTCAAAAGTTCGGAAGGTTGAAACGCGGTGATTCCGAGGTCAAGCCACGCCTTATCGTCCGTCCCCTCCGGGGCGAAACCGAAGAAGAAGGTGAGAATGACCGGGATCAACCCCGCGATCCCGATCAGCGGCCAGAGTTTTAAAATCCGATCATAATCCAATGCCGAAATCACAATTGCCGCGATCGTGCCGAGCATGATGCAAAGCGCCTGCACGATGACCGGGCGGAGATTCTCCGTATGCCGCGTGGCGGAAAAAACGGCAAGGCAGCCGTAAACCGATGTAAACACACACAGCAACAACAAAATTTTATCCGATTCGCGGATAAAGTCCGCGATCCGCGTTAAGATACGGCGCATATCATCCCCCCCGTTTCGTCAGGTTATCACTTTCATTATATGAAATTTTGCCGCAAGATGCAAGTAACGCTTTTGTTACAATTCCGCGGCGGCCGTTTTTATTACAAAAAAAGAGCCCCCTTTTGCCGGCGGTCAGCGACAAAAAGGGGAGTGGGGATTGTTCGGAAAAGTATGAGAAAATCGGCTTTGTTAAGATTGCCGGATGCGTTTTAAAGCGTTTTTTTCAAGCCGGGAAACCTGCGCTTGGGAAATCCCGATTTCTTCGGACACTTCCATTTGCGTTTTTCCCTGCATGAAGCGAAGCGACAGAATATGCTTTTCGCGGTCGTTCAGGTTTTGAATGGCTTCTTTTAAAGAAAGTTCATCCAGCCAGTTGGAGTCATCGTTGTGATCGCCGATCTGATCCAGCACATAGATCGTATCGCCGCCGTCGGAATAAACGGGATCGTAGAGCGAAACCGGGCTGACGATGCTTTCCAGCGCCACCACCACCTCCTCGGTAGGCAAACGGAGCGATTGCGCCAGTTCCTGCACGGTCGGCTCGCGCTGCAAGCGGGCGGATAAATGCTCTTTGGCCTGCATGGCTTTGTAGGCGGTATCCTTAATGGATCGGCTGACCCGGATGGCGCTGTTATCACGCAAATACCGCCGTATCTCACCGATGATCAGCGGAACGGCATAGGTTGAAAACCGCACATTTTGGGTGGTATCAAAATGATCAATGGATTTGATCAGCCCGATGCACCCCACCTGAAAGAGATCGTCTGAATTTTCGCCGCGGCCGGTAAATCGCTGGATCACGCTTAATACCAAGCGAAGATTTCCGTTGATCAACTGCTCGCGCGCGAGGAGATCGCCCTGCTGGGCTTTTTTGAGCAGTGCTTCCTTTTCTTTTTCTTTTAAAAGCGGCAGTTTCGATGTGTCCACGCCGCAAATCATCACCTTATTGTTGTACACAAACGGCACCTCCATCCTCATTAAAGAGTATTGCCGCCGGCATACACAGATAAACGCGAATTAAATTTTTTGTTTCGACAGGTTTCCCTTGCATTTTCAAAACCGATGATCTTTGCTTGGAAAAAAGAAAACAAATGTGTGCCGCAAACAAAAAAAGAGGCTGTTGCTCTTCCCAAAACGGAAGGGCAACAGCCCGTTCTATATCAAAGGGGTAAAATCGGTGATTTTGAAGGTAGACACTGCCTACCGCCGATATCCGGGATATCCCATGCGAACCCCTGATACCATCTTATGCAAGGAACTTAAATCGGTGACTTGCGAATGAACAAAACGCCCAGAGTATTGGCGCCGCAATGGGACGAAACGGTGCAGCCCGCGCGGGTGAGGAAAACCTCTTTAAACGGGGCGAGTGATTTGACCAACTGCACGATTTCATCCGCCAGTTTCGGATCGCACCCCGCGTGGGTAACAAATACCCGGTCAAGATCAATGTCGGAAGCATCGCCAATGCGGTCTTTCACATATTGTTTCAGCACCTCGCCGTAGCGGCCGCGGTACTTCTTGCCCACATCCATTTTGCCGTGTTTTACTTCGATGCAGGGCTTTAATTTCAACAGATTGGCGCCGAGCATCGCCACCGCGGAGCAGCGCCCGCCTTTATAAAGGTATTCCAGACTGTCGATCACAAACGAAGCATCCACTTTCGGCACCAAGGCCCGCGTTTTCTCCACCACTTCTTCAGCGGGAAGCCCTTGCTGGATCATTTCCGCCGCGGAAACAACCAAAAGGCCGCCGCCGGTGGAAAGATTTTTAGTGTCGATTACATAGACATTGCCGAGTTCTTCCGCCGCGATGCGGGCGTTGTTATAGGTGGAGGACATATCGGAACTGATCGTGAAATGGATGATTGTTTTTCCGTTCTCCACAAACGGTTTAAAGAAATTCAGGCAATCTTCCACATTGGTCGCCGCGGTTTTGGGAAGTTCGCCCGTGCGATCGTGATGCGCGTAAATATCGTCGGGCGTGATGTCGATCCCGTCGGTATAAACGCGATCCCCCAGCGTGATGCAAAGGGGCATCAGCGTGACATGATAGCG
>CACXFE010000171.1 GCA_902766855.1 Oscillospiraceae bacterium
TCTGATGATATCTTAAAATATAAAAATCTATATGGGCACCCGTTTGAAATCCTGTTAAAGGAGGAAGAGGGCAATATCGCCGTCACCTTGACTCTTGGAAACAAGTTGGTAAAAGGATGCATCCCGAACGAATTTTATAAAAGATATATTGAAAATGATCGGATTTATTTCGGAATTTCTTCAAGCAACCGCAACGGATATTTTTCGCTGGTTTTGACCGGAATAGAAAAGATGAATACAATGTCTTTTCCGCAAGAATGGTTTTATAAAGGTCAGATATTGGTGCCGGATGGCAGCGCCTACCGGTTACCGATCCCGGATGTAAAAGCCGGGCATATATTGATCAGTTGGAAAGATCAGGAAAATAACGATCTTTTACCGGGCACCCGTTGCCTGTCTACAAAATCGGTGGCATTTGCCGCAAATGCAGTCTACCCGGGAGATATTGATTGCAACGGTCAAAAAGAGGCGGCGGATCTCGTTCTTTACACGCGGTATATGATCGGAGAAATCAAAGAACTTGCCGCTACGGCCGATTCCAACTGTGACGGTGTAACGAATCTGATGGATTTTGTCAGATTGAAAAAGATGATATCCGAATAACAAAGAACGGCCCCTTTGAAAGCGGCTGAACATTGGCAATGAAGGTGGTAACATGAAAAAGAATGATACAGCGGGATATTACTTTTCTGCACAGGGAAACGGAGGGAAAACCCCTATCGGGGCCTTATGTGAATTCGATTTCACAAAGGTTCATAAGAAAACGGTGCATGGCGAAGAAACGGATTATATTTATGAAGAGGAAGGAATGCAGATAACGGTTCATCGCCTTCATGAAGATTTGGAAAATGCAGTCGTTCAGTATATTACTTATGAAAACCGATCGGAGGAACCGCTTCTTCTCGAAACAGCGGGAACATTTTTTGTAGAGGATATTTCTGAGGATGTTTGGTCATGTCCACAACAAAGATTTCGATTTTACACCTGTAAGAATTTTTGGGAGGGCGAAGGACAATGGCAATCGGATGATATGGAGTCTTTCGGGATTTATGAAACATCATCGCATACATGTTTTTCCCATAGAATTCTTTCATCACAAGGAAGTTGGAGCACCGGCGAGCATTATCCGCTGATTGTGATAGAGGATGCTGTTTTGGGGAGAAGTTGGTTTTTTGAATTGGAGGGCGGTTTTCAATGGCTTTTTGAAGTCGGCGTAAAAAATGGTTCGTTTTGCGTGTTGGGAACGCAGGGAACAGTAGTGAACGGTGGATTTTCCAAACTTTTAAAGCAAGGCGAAAGTTTTACAACTCCGCGTGGCTTTTTTGGATGTGTGAAAGGCGGATTTGAAGACGCTGTACGCGAACTCACTATCTTAAAACGCAGACTTTCCCTTAGAAAACCCTTTGAAAACGGTGCGCCACTGGTTTTTAATGATTATATGAATTGTTTATGGGCAATGCCGAATTCTCAAAAACTCATTCCGCTGATTGATGCGGCCGCCTCGGTCGGCTGTGAAATCTTCTGCATGGACGCCGGATGGTTTGATTTTAAGGGTGATTGGAATATCAATGAAAGCCTTTACGGAGAATGTGGGTTGCAGGGAATCATGGATTATATACAATCCAAAGGTATGCGTGCCGGAATATGGCTCGAAATAGAATCGGCGGATACGAAATCGGCATTTTCAAAAGATCCCACTCATTTGTTACAAAGAAACGGTTACCCCATAGGCACCGACTGCAAAATGGTTGATTTTAGAAATGCAAAGGTATGTGCGAAGATAAAAGAGGTGATCGACAAGCTTTATTCTATGGGGATACGATACATTAAAAATGATTATAATATTACAACCATGGTCGGAATTGACGGACCGGGGAATTCATGCGAAAATTTAATTTCACATGTCAATGCTTTTTATCGATTCATCGAAGAAATTTATCGTGATTATCCGGATATCGTGATAGAAAATTGCGGAAGCGGTGCTATGAGGTCGGATAACGGCACTCTGATGCATTTTGACCTTCAAAGCACCAGTGACCAGGAAATTTTCACAAGATATCCGTCTATTGCGGCCGGCAGTGTGGCTTGTATGCCTCCGGAAAAGGCGGGAATATGGGCCTATCCGTATCCTATGCTTTATGACGATTGTCTTAAATCGATGGACGAATTGTTTCATGAAGAGTATATCAGTCGTTTTTCAGATGGGGAACAAACCGCTTTTAATATGGTCACTTCCCTTTGCGGAACAATGTATTTATCGGGCCATATCGAGTATGCCGATGAAAGAAATCGAAACTAGATAATCGAGGCTGTTGGGCTGTTCAAAAAATACCGGGCAGATATGGCAAAGGCTTATCCGTTCTGGCCGCTCGGGCTGAAAAGTTTAAATCTTTCTTGCTGGAACGCGCTCGGATTTTCGGGCGAAAACGGTAAGTTGGTAATGCTTGCGGTGTGGAAAATCTATGCTTCGGAAAATGAACAAATGATAGATCTTTCAAAGTGGTTGCAACCAAATGCAAAAATTCAAGATACTTTTCCTTCTCGTACCGGCATGGAGTATGAGTATCATACAGAAAATTTAAGTTTGAAAGTAAAGTCTGACAAGCCGTATTCCGCGAGATGGTTTGCGTTTGTTATGCCGTAGTTTTTAAGTATTCAACCTCTGAAAAGTAAGAATTCACACATAAAAGAGGCTATCCTTTTCGGGATAGCCTCTTTTTTTATGGGTTTTGGCGCTATGATTGGTTGAGCAGTGCCAGCCGCTTTTTCAAAGTGACAAAATCGGTCAGATCAAAACATCCGTCTTGTTTCACGGTGTGAAAGATTGTCTTTTTCTCCGCCTGCCGCATAGTATGGAAAGGATGCTGCAAGATGCGTCTGAACAAGAAAAAGGAGACGAAAAAAATGGACGAAATGATATTGGATCATGTAGCCCGTATGATCGGGCAGGATACGGGGGAAGATTGGCTTCCCGCGATCGTATCGATCGAAATGCAGGAGTTCGGAGAACCGTACGCCCCGGAACAGGGTTTTACCTGCGGAACGGTTTTTCCGGCTCTGAACAAGCCTTTTAAAGCGGGGGAAATGCGGCATGAATAAAAAAACACAATTACGCAATCAAATCGACGCATGGGATTTTATGATCACCGAAACCGTGTTGTTTTTGGATACCCACCCCACAAACCGCCGCGCAATAGCCAACCTTGAAACGGCCAAACAACGCCGCGCGGCCGCCGTGAAAGAATATGAAGCGGCATTCGGCCCTTATATCAAACAGGCCGAAGACGGCGTGATCAACAACCGTTGGACATGGCTCGACAGCCCGTGGCCGTGGGAAGAATAAGGAGGAAAAAACCATGTGGCAATATCAGAAAAAATTGCAATATCCTGTGAAGATCACCACACCCGATCCGAAAACGGCACAGGTCATAATCAGCCAACTTGGCGGCCCCGATGGCGAGCTTTCTGCTTCTATGCGGTATCTCACCCAACGGTATGCCATGCCGTATGATGACTTGAAAGGACTGCTGACCGACATCGGAACCGAAGAATTGGCGCATATGGAGATGATCGCCGCGATCGTGCATCAACTTACCAAAAACCTCTCGGTCGAGGAAATCAAGAAGAGCGGCTTTGACCGGTACTTTGTAGATCATACGGCGGCGGTTTATCCCGTGGCGGCTTCCGGCACCCCGTGGCGCGCCGAATATATCCAGGCAAAGGGCGATCCGATTGCCGATCTGCACGAGGATCTCGCCGCCGAGCAAAAAGCCCGCGTCACCTATGATAATATTCTGCGATTGGTGGATAACCCCGAAGTGCGCGAGCCGATCCGCTTTTTGCGCCAA
>CACXFE010000172.1 GCA_902766855.1 Oscillospiraceae bacterium
TGGTATTGGCGGGGATAGAGTGCAGGCCGAAAATCCCCGATTTTCGAGCGAGCGGCATCCCCGTCCAAGAGAGGGGCGACTTTGTCGACACTCTCAGCGGCAGAGGTTTTCCTCTGCCGCTCAGTCTGTCGAAAAGCCAAAGCCATGCCGGTATTTATCCTAAACCGTTCCGGATCGTTACAACCGTATGTACGGTAGATTTGCTGATTTTAAACACCTTTGCCGCCGCTCGTACCGTAGCGCCCGATTCTATGATATACTCGCCCAATAGCACCGCTCTGTCTGCCGCTTGTTCTCTCATACCACCAACTCCTAAAAAGTCTGTTTTATATGTATGACAGAACAGCGCAAAATATGCCGAATCACGCTATACCGGGCAGATTCTGATTGACGCGCCTTCCGAAACCGTGCCATTTCGACCTACCAAATAAACCAAAAATACAAATACCCTACGAAAACCGCCGTCAGAGTATACGGCACGCCGATTTTCATAAAATCCCTGTATTTTACAGTCCATCCCTCTTTTTTCAGCAATCCTACCGCCGCGATATTGGCGGAAGCGCCGATCGGCGTAAGATTGCCGCCAAGGGTGGCCCCGGTCAACAACCCAAAGTAGAACAAATACGGCTCGACTCCAAGCGCCGTGGTCACCGCCGTCAACACCGGCAGCATGGTTGCCACATAAGGGATGTTATCTACAAAGGCCGAAATCAAAACCGAGCCCCACACAATCAAACTATACAATAAAAAGGTGTTTCCTCCGCCAACCCGGATGATCAACGCGGCAAAGTCATCCATTACCCCTGCTTTGGTGATCCCGCCGATCACAATAAACAGCCCTGTCAATAACAAAAGCGTTTCATAATCAAGTCCGCGCACCGCTCTGCGAATGCCCTGTGTGCTTTTGGTGAACAGCAGATCGATCAAAACCGTCGCCGCCACCAACAGGCAGCAAATCAAACCGTTGATATATGAGGGGGCTTCCCGCCAGAATGAAACGCCGATCAGGGCGGCCACCATGGTCAACAACATCACGGTCGGCAAATAGTTTCGCACTTCCGCTTTTTCTTCGGCTCGCACCGGGTCGCGTTGTTTGCGAAACAGCGCCATCATGATCGGCACGGTTGCCAGCGCACCCAGTTCCACCGCAAAAAAGATGCCCGGTTTGCCCAGCATCCAAAAGAAATTCATGAAATTCATATTCGCATAATCTCCCAGCATAATGGAAGTGGTATCCCCCACCAGCGTTGCCGCGCCCTGCAAGTTGGAAGATACGGCGATCGAAAGAATCATCCCCACAGGGTTGATCCCTATTTTTTTGCAGATGGCCAATCCTACCGGCGCCACGATCAGGACCGTGGCAACATTATCAATAAAGGCGGAAATCACCCCGGCAAACAGCGACATGATCACCGTTGCCCACATCACATTGCCGGCACGATCCAACAACAGATCTGCCAAGCGGTTCGGCATTTTCGAATCAATAAAATAGTCCACCATGATCATGGTCCCGGTAATCATCATCAGCACATTCCAATTCACCGCCGTACCGATTTCGGAAAGCGGCAAAATGCCCAAAATCAAATACAGCACCGCCGTGCCCATGGCATAATACGGGCGATATTTCGGCAATCCGATCATCAGTGCGTAAGTCAGAACAAATAAACACAACGCCGCAATTTTCATTTCAAAGGTTTCCTTTCCCTGCATACTTTACTCGGAAGAAACAAAAAAAGACTTCTACCGCGCTTTTCGCGGTAAAAGTCTCACTTTTTCAAACATACTCCGGGAAGATGATCTTCCGACCTGACGAAATATGTTACACAAAACCGTGCAAGTTACTCCCTTAAACCTATATCAGCATACCCGATTTTCCGCATCATGTCAAGTATTTTCTTTATAGCAATTAAAAATTCATGCCCTTTCAACCCGCCCGATCACCCGATCGGGAACGATTATGTTATGAAACAAAAGGAGATCTCTATGATTTATGTAACCTCGGATTTACACGGCCTTGAACTCGAAAAACTGCAAGCCCTTTTAAAAAAAGCGAATTTTTCCGAACACGACTGGCTTTTTATTTTGGGCGATGTGGTCGATCGGCAAAACGACGGCGGCGTGGGTATTTTAAAATGGCTGCTCACACAACCCAACGCACAGTTGATTTTAGGCAATCACGAAGCCATGCTTTTATCCTGTGAATTTATCTTTGAGGAAATCACCGAAGAAAGCATTCAGAATTTCTCCAAAGAAAAAATGGAACTCCTTCATAACTACTATTTAAACGGCGGCGATGTTACGCTGTCCGCACTGCGGGAATTAAGGAAAAGCGATCCCGAAACGGTAGCGGATATTTTGGATTATCTCAAAGAAGCGCCGCTTTATGAAACCGTTGCGGCCGGTGGGAAAGACTTTTTGCTTTGCCATTCGGGATTGGAGAACTTTTCGCCCGAAAAGGATATTTCCGAATACACTGCCGACGAACTGATTTGGGCATGGCCCGAATTGACAGACCGTTATTATGAGGACATGATCACCGTTTTCGGGCATACCCCCACCATGAGTTACGGGAAAGAATGGAAAGGAAAGATTTTGAAAACCGATACCTGGATCGATGTGGATGTCGGCGTGCCGTATGGAAACAGCCCCGCGCTGCTGCGGCTGGACGATCTTGCGGAAATCTACGGATAATATGGCCAAAGAAGACGATGACCATACTGTTTGGCCATCGTCTTCGTCTATCGAAAAAACCGATCAACAAAATTGCGCCGTTTTCGGCGCAATTTTTGTTTTTCCGGCAGCAGGTACGGCGGGCTCCAAGCGTGCGTATTGCCGAGCGCCGCAAGAGCGCCATTGCCCGTAAGAAACGCATCATGCAAAGCCGGTTTTTCGGTTGCAAACCGCCCCTTGCGTTCCTTTAAAACCCTTTTTCTCTCAAATCACTGACCAACCGGACATAAAATTCCCGCACATCAAATCCGTCTATGTTTTCGCGGTTCAAATCGATCATATCACCGTGCGAGATCCCTCGCTTGCCCTTCACGGTCAAAAAGGTGTAACGCTCTCCCCATTGGAAGGATTTTTCCGAAACCAATCCATCGTTCGGCCCGTCAAAATACTTGGCGATATGATAGGTAAAATTCAGCGGAAATTTTCCGTTTGTCGCCCTGTTCAGTTTTGAACCGACGCTCTGATAGTACACCGCCGCGCAATCCGCCGCCGTTTGGTTGAGTTGCTCACACCGTTCGTTCGTCAGATCATATACCGCGGAAAGAAAATCGGGATTGCTGTCACCAAGCCTTTTAAGGCTGAAATTATAACTGCGCGCAATCGCATTCTTGAGTTTTTCCGGTGCCTTTTCAAGCAGATAGTCAGCAAACAAGCACCCTTTATGCGGCGTATTCACCGTGGTTAAAGAAGCAATATACCGATCAGCCCCAAGGCAGGAAATCGCATAGCGGCAATCCAGCCCGCCTTTGGAATGAGCAATGATATTAACTTTCCCGCATCCTGTTTCTTGTACGATTTGCTTGATCCTTTCGGTCAGTTCCGCCGCGCTGTCCGCCACGGAAAGGGCGGATTGGTGTTTTCCGTAATAAATTTCCGCGCCGTTCCCGGTCAGTTCTTTCGGGATTCTTCCCCAATAGTTTACATACTTATAATCCCTGAAAAACACCCCGTGAACCAACAAAATCGGGTATTTTGTTCTGCAAAGATGCTGTTGCTTTCTGGATTCATTCAGAAGGATCTTGTTGTTTTCAAATGTCACTTCCCGGCAGCATATCCGAATGATTTGGCTTAAAGCAATCAGATTTGCCACGGGGATCCATCCGCAAAGGATGCCGATGACACGGTATTTCATCCCCAGTTGCACCGAAGTGAGATACACTCTGATGATCCCGTTCCAAAAAGTAACGGATAATACGATCGCCGCGCAGAGGCCGCTGAGGAGGAAGTGAAGCAGGGAAACGGGCAAAATACTCCCTGCAAAAACCAGATGCACCGCTATCGTACCAAGCAACCCGATCAAGAAAACGCACAGTAAATCCGTGCCTTCCGCACAGATTCTTAATCGGGTGGTTTTATATTTCAGGTTGCCGGGCGAAGGAAAAATATTGATGATGAGAAA
>CACXFE010000173.1 GCA_902766855.1 Oscillospiraceae bacterium
CAGACAGTCGAGTGCCTCGATACGCAATTCGCGTGCCGGGGCATTTTTTCTTGACAAAAGAAAGTGGGTATAGTATACTGACGGTAACGCCAGCCGAGCGATTCGGTTTGCGGGAATGAAACGGTAAAGCGAGGGATCAGAATGAAATATGTATGCAATGTTTGCGGTTGGGTATATGACGAAGAGGAAACAGGCGTAAAGTGGGAAGACCTTCCCGAAGATTTCGCTTGTGAACTCTGCGGCGTAGGCAAAGAAGATTTTACCGCGGAAGAATAAAAGCAAAAGGTTGTCGCCAAAAAGGGCGGCAATCTTTTTTTATACAGAAAAAATATAAATATCATAAAAAGGGCTTGACAAATGAAAGAATCTGCTGTATTATTGTATTAGTTCGATAGAACAATAATACGCTAATACAGTAGGAGGGATAGGATGACTTGGGATTTTACCAATGAGCGCCCGATTTTTCAGCAACTTGCCGATCAGATCGTGCAGAAAATCATCAGCGGCGAATATCCGCCGGGCGGGCGCATGGATACCGTGCGGGATCTGGCCATGATGGCGGGTGTGAATCCCAATACCGTGCAGCGATCTCTGGCGGAGATCGAAAACCGGGGATTGATTTATACCAAGCGGGGCGACGGGCGGTATGTGACCGAAGAAACCGCGCTGATCCAAAAAGCCAAGGCCTTGTATTTGGAGCAAAAAACCCGGGAATTTATGGATTCTTTGCGAAATTCCGGCATTCAAACGGAGGAAATATTGGCCGCCGTTGCACGCTTGGGAGAAAAGAAGGGGGAATAAAGATGGAGAATATTTTCGAATGCAAAAATGTAAGTAAGATTTATAAAAACGCTATTGCGCTTGCTAATGTGAATCTTACGGTGAAGAAGGGCAGGATTGTAGGGCTACTCGGGCCGAACGGCAGCGGAAAGACGACCATGATCAAATTGGCAAACGGGTTGCTGACGCCGACGGCGGGCGAAATCTTGATCGACGGGATGCCGATCGGGATCGAAACGAAAAGAATCGTGTCTTACCTGCCGGATCGCAATTTCCTTGTGCCGTGGATGACGACCAACCAGATGGTCAACTATTTTGCAGACTTTTTCCCCGATTTTCGCCGTGAACGGGCAGACGGCATGCTTGAAAATCTGGGGATCGACCGTACTAAAAAAATTAAAACGCTTTCCAAAGGCACACAGGAAAAAGTGGCGTTGATTTTGGTGATGAGCAGGGAGGCACGGCTTTATTTGTTGGATGAGCCGATCGCCGGGGTAGACCCCGCTACGCGGGATTATATTCTGCGCACGATCATCAGCAATTATAACGAGGATGCGACCATCATCATCTCCACCCATCTGATTTCCGATGTGGAGCAGGTGTTGAGTGATGTGATTTTTATCAATCGCGGCGAAATCGTGTTGTGTGACACGGTGGACAACATCCGGGAGCAGAAGGGAACAAGCGTGGATCAACTGTTCAGGGAGGTATTCAAATGTTAAAAAAACTGTATCGTTATGAATATTATTCGCTTTTCAGAAGTATGTTCCCCGTCTATATCGGGCTTTTGTGTTTGGCGTTGATCGGGCGATTGATTTATCTGTTTGAAAACGATAGTTTTGCCTATCAGATCACCGTTACTCTTTCTTCCACATTCTATTTTGTCGCCATTGCCGCCTTGTTTATTGTGGGAATGGTGATCGTGGTGACGCGGTTCTATAAAAATTTGCTGACAGGGCAAGGCTATCTTACCTTTTCGCTCCCGTTTACTCCTACCCGCCATATTGTTTGCAAATTGTTGTGCGGAGCAACGGTAACGGTATTGAATTTCATCGTGGTGGTGGCGTCGTTATTGATATTAAGCGCCGGCACCAACCTGCAAAAAGAAATTTTTGGCTCTTTGCGTGAGGGCTGGCGGTATGCCGCCACGCAGTACTCCTCCGGCAGACTTGCCGGGGTGGGGCTGGAATTTCTGTTATTTGCCTTGGTTTCGGTATTCAGCGGGATTTTAATGTTTTATGCGGCGATTGCGATCGGGCAGCAGTTCAAAAGCAAAATCGGCGGCGCGGTGGCGGCGTATGTTTGTTTGAATGCCATCAATCAAACGCTTTCCAGTGTACTGCTGATGGTGCTTTTCGGGATGAATGCCGAAGTGATAGAGCGGTATTTTAATGACGGGGGATTAACGGGCTTGCAAATTTATCTGATTTTTCCGATCTGTTTGTCACTGGCGCTCGGCACGGCATATTTCTTCGTTACTCGCTATTTCCTAACCAAAAAACTGAATCTTGAATAAGAAAAATCAACGCCGGCGGCCGTAAGGGAAGAAGGAACCTTCCCTTGCGGCCGCCCTTTTTCGGTTTTGCGGGGCGATTTTCCCGCGCATGATCCTCCCAAAAGCCGGATTCCCCCTTCTGCAAATCAGGCGAAATACTGCTTGAAAAAGAGGAAACAGAGTGCTATAATGATATACGGTTTATTTTATCTCTTTTAAGGAGACCAGCTATGAAAAGTCAAGATAAAAATTAAGACTTAACAAGACGACTTGCATCAAACAAAACATTGTGTTTTAGGA
>CACXFE010000174.1 GCA_902766855.1 Oscillospiraceae bacterium
ATATGAATTCGAATGTATTTCAAAACATTCGAACACAAATTATTATATTCGTTTCTGAATGGGTTGTCAAGAAAAAAATCCCGTTTTCCTTTTTTTATTAAAAATCCGATTTTCAGAAGAAGTTGCCGCTTCTGCAAAAAATGTATAAATTGTGCTTGAATTCTCGTCCCATATGCGGTATAATAATGCCATCAGCAATTTTGGAGGAAAAATCATGCAGATTCATTTTCATCAATTAGCCGCCGCAAGCGGCACGGGCTCACCCCAAAATATCATTTTCATCGTTGTCTATTTGGTTGTGATTTTAGGCGCGATGTATTTGATCATGATCCGCCCCCAGCGCAAAAAGCAAAAAGAAGAAAAGCAAATGCGTGAAAATTTACAGGTGGGGGATGAGATCATCACGATCGGCGGGATATACGGCCGTGTGATTTCATTGAAAGAAGATACTTTGGTGATCGAGTCCATCAGCGATCACAGCAAACTGACGATTGCGCGTTGGGCTTTGCAAACCAACCGCACCGTACACGATGATACCCCTTCTAAATAAATCGCATAATTGTTGTCCCTCCCGAATATAGTGTATTCGGGAGGGATATTTTATGAAGAAGGAGCGATTTGGAGTTCTTGAAAAACAACCGCCTGTTTTGTGGCTGAAAGCGGTGCTGATCGAAGCCGTTACCGCCTTTCTCGCGGTATTGCTGTTTTCGGTGTTACTGCTGTTTGTGCCGGCGGGCTTTCGGTATGCCGCTTTTTTTGCTACGGTTTCCTTGGGAATCGGGTGCTTTTTCGCCGCTTTGTTTACCGCGCGCAAAATAGGGAAGAAGGGCTGGCTGATCGGCCTTGCAGTGGGTGGTATCACCTTTCTTTTGGTTACGGCGATTGCCCTGCTTGCCGGCGGCGGATTCACGGTTACCACGCTGTTTCGCATGGCGATATTATTGCTGTGTGCGCTGATCGGCGGGGTGCTGGGAGTGGGTTGATGACAACCGCAAATTGTATGATGAACGCGATATTTTTCCGCTGCCGGCCGCTGGTTGATGGTTGGCGGCGTTTTTGCAATACGGAAAATGAATAAAATTTTTGAATAAAGCGAATATTATGATAAATTACTTGACAAGTGATAGGAAATAATTGTAAAATAAACTATATATATCTATCTATACAAGATCGGTTGGGGTGTGATCGGTCTTTCGTACATAAAATAACCTTGGAGGAACCATTTTTCATGAATGAAAAGAAAGAAGTAAACAAAAGAAAATCCACACCGAAACGCTATGGAAAGAACCTGAAAACATCCGCCGCTGTGACGGAGTCTGCAAGAAATTTTTCCGCAAAGAGAGGAGAGGCGCGTAAAAGCAATCCCCCGATGAGGAGAACGGGCGGGCAGCGCCGTTATGGCAAAGCACCAGAAAAACCGCTGAAAATCATTCCGCTTGGCGGACTTGGTGAGATCGGTAAAAACATCACGCTGTATGAATATGACGGGGATATGTTTTTGGTGGATTGCGGGATGGCGTTTCCCGATGAGGAAACCCCCGGTATTGACATTGTGATCCCGGATTTTACCTATGTGTTGGAAAATCGGGACAAAATCCGCGGGATGGTTGTCACGCACGGGCATGAAGATCATATCGGGGCGATCCCGTATCTTCTGCGCAATTTCAATCTGCCGATTTATGCCACGCGGCTTACAATCGGGCTGATTGAAGAAAAGTTGAAAGAACATCGCTTGCTTGCTCTTGCCGATCTGCATATCGCCAAACCCGGTGATGTGATCAAATTCGGCAAATTCTCGGTGGAGTTTATCCATGTAAACCATTCGATCCCGGATTCGGTCGGGTTTGCGATCTCCTGCCCGGCGGGCACCGTGATCCAAACCGGCGACTTTAAAATTGACACCACCCCGATCGACGATTATGTGATCGACATCGGGCGTTTTGCAGAGTACGGAAAAAAAGGTGTTTTGGCGCTGATGTCTGACTCGACCAATGCCGAGCGCCCGGGATTCACCGCATCGGAACGGTTGGTGGGAGAATCCTTCTCCACGCTGTTTAAAAAGGCGGAGGAACACCGCATCATTGTGGCAACCTTTTCTTCCAATATCCACCGGATTCAGCAGATCATAGATGAAGCGGCGCGCTGCGGCAGAAAAGTTGCGGTTTCAGGCAGAAGTATGCTGAATGTTGTTTCGGTTGCTTCGGAACTGGGATATTTAAAAGTACCGAAAAATGTTTTGATCGATATTGAAACGATCCGCAATATTCCGGATGACAAGTTGGTCATTATTACAACCGGCAGTCAGGGAGAGCCGCTTTCCGCGCTCCACCGGATCGCTTTTTCCGAGCATCGGCAGGTTGAAATCGTTCCCGGGGATATGATCATCATATCCGCCACACCCATACCGGGGAACGAAAAACTGGTTGGTCGGGTCGTCAATGAATTGATGAAGCGCGGCGCCAATGTGGTGTATGAACGGATGTATGATGTGCATGTGTCCGGTCATGCTTGCCAGGAAGAACTGAAACTGATGATGAGCGTGATCAAGCCGAAATACTTTATCCCGCTGCACGGGGAGCAAAAACACCTCATGAAGCACGCGGCGCTTGCGCGGCAAATGGGAATCCCCAATGAGAATATCCTGATCGCCGGGAACGGCAGTGTGATCGAGGTTTCGAAATCCCGCCTTTCTTCTTCGGAAGTGGTACAAGCCGGGCGCGTTTTGGTGGACGGGCTTGGTGTCGGCGATGTGGGCAGTATTGTCTTGCGGGATCGTAAACTGCTTTCGGATGACGGGGTCATCATCGTGGCGCTTTCGATTGATCGGATCACCAAAGAAATTGTGGCGGGGCCGGATGTGGTAACGCGCGGATTTATTTATGTGAAAGAATCGGAAGAACTGATCAAGGAGATCGATCAGTTGGTGCGGGATACGGTGGAATACAGTTTCAAAACCGGCAAGCCCGATTGGAATACGGTGAAAAACCGGATCAAAGAGCGCCTTTCCCGGTATATTACGGGGAAAACGCGCCGCAGCCCGATGATCATGCCAATCATTATGGAAGTATAGGTCAACGCCCTTGGCGGATGAAAGGATGAAAGAATATGAAAGTTGTATTATTGCAGGATGTGAAAGGTTTAGGCAAAAAAGGGGAACTTTGCAACGCTTCTGACGGATATGCCCGCAATTTCCTTTTTCCGAAAAAATTGGCGGTAGAAGCGAATACTTCGGCGTTGAATGAATTGAAAAACCGCGAGGAAGCCAAAGCCCATCATCAAAAAGAGGAAATTGACGCGGCTAACCGTATCGCCGCGCAGTTGAACGGTAAAACCGTTTGCATTCAGGCCAAAGCGGGCTCCGGCGGCAAGTTGTTCGGTTCGGTCACGACCAAAGAGATCGCGGCGGCGATCGCGTCTTCCTTCGGTGTGGAGATCGACCGCAAGAAAATGTCCGCACCCGATATTAAGAATTTCGGAGAATATGAGGCTGAAATCAAACTGCATCAGGGCATTTCCGCGAAAATCACCGTGAAGGTAACGGAGTAACGGCATGAGTGAGGATAGATTGATCTACAATCTTGACGGAACGCGTCTGCCGTATTCCGTGGAGGCGGAGCAATCCGTGTTAGGCTCGATTTTAATTGATCCGAAATGCCTGACGGAAATCGCACCGATGATGAAAACGGAATACTTCTATATCCCGCAGCATAAAGAAATTTATGCCGCGATGTCCTCCATGTTCGAATTGAGCCAGGTGATCGACTTTGTTTCCCTGCTTGAAAAATTAAAGCGGGACGGTGTGTATGACGACGCGGGCGGCAAGGCTTATTTGACCCAGTTGGTTCAAACGGTGCCGACCTCTGCCAATGTATTGACTTATGTTGCTATTGTGCGGGATCGTTACTATGCCCGCGCTTTGATGACGGCGGCACAGGATATTATCAAAGATGTCAATGAAAATGTGCAGGATTCAGGCAAACTGCTTGATTCCGCCGAACAGCGCATCTATGAGATCCGGCAGGGAAGAGAGATCAGCGGATTGACCCATATCAAGCAGGTGATCGAAACCGAAACTTACGATCGGCTTTCGAAACTGGCTGACCCGGAGACCCGTAACGATTATGTCGGCATCCCTTGCGGAATCAGCGATCTTGATCGCATGATTACGGGGTTGAACAAATCCGATCTGATCATTTTAGGGGCGCGCCCCGGCATGGGAAAAACCTCGTTTGCCTTGAATATTGCGCGGAATGTGGCTATCAACGGCGGCAAAACCGTTTGCTTTTTCTCGCTTGAAATGACGCGCGATCAATTAGCACAGCGCCTTCTTTCCAGCGAGGCAGGTATTAAAAGTGAAAAACTCCGCACGGGGGAGTTAGACCCGGATGAATGGACACGCCTTGCACAAGCGGGCGACCAACTTTCCAAGGCCGAGATTTATTTTGACGAAACCTCCTCCATTACGGTGCAGGAGATGAAGGCCAAATTGCTGCGCATGAAAAAGGTGGATTTGGTGATCGTGGATTATCTGGGATTGATGCATTCCGCCAGGCCGACCGAGAACCGCGTACAGGAAGTTTCGGAAATCACCCGTAATTTAAAAATTATGGCAAAAGAACTGAAAGTGCCGTTGATCGTATGCGCGCAGTTGTCCCGCGGGACCGAAACAAAGGGAAAATCTCATAAACCGATGCTTGCCGATCTGCGGGAATCCGGCTCGATCGAGCAGGACGCGGACATTGTGCTGTTCCTTTACCGCGAAGCCTATTACGACGCTGAAAAGAAAGACGACCAGGACCGAAGCGATCAAGCGCATTCGGAGTGTATCGTTGCGAAAAACCGGCATGGAGAAGTCGGTACCGTGGAACTGCATTGGGATGCGCAGTATACCAGATTTACTTCTGTGGATGTGTTCAGATAATGGAACAAAAAGTTTTATCTGCCATTCAGCATCATTCGATGATAAGCGGCGAAAAAGAAGTGACCGTGGCTCTTTCCGGCGGTGCGGATTCCATGGCGCTTCTCTGTGTTTTGCTGGCCTTGCGTGAGCAACTCGGGATCACCGTTTCGGCGGCGCATTTGCACCACGGCATCCGCGGGCAGGAAGCCGATCGGGACGAAGCCTTTGTGCGGGCGCAATGCGCCATGCGGCAGGTGCCTTTGACCGTGGAGCGGATCCATGTGCCCGCGATCGCCAAAGAGCGGCGCCTTGGGCTGGAAGCGGCTGCCAGAGAGGTACGCTATGCGTTTTTAGAGCGTGTCAGCCCGGGATTGATCGCTACCGCGCATACTGCGAGCGACCATCTTGAAACCGTACTGCTGCATTTGGCGCGCGGAGCCGGCCTTACCGGCCTTGGCGGGATCGCGCCGAAGAGAGGGCGGTTGATTCGTCCGCTGATTACCTGCACGCGCGAT
>CACXFE010000175.1 GCA_902766855.1 Oscillospiraceae bacterium
CCGTCGGCAATGATCTCTCCGTCATTCATCACAAGCACCCGATCGGCGTTCTGCGCTTCTTCCATATAGTGGGTGATCAGCACAATGGTCATCCCCTGTTCGCGGTTCAGGCGTATCAGCGTTTCGAGGATCTCCGCCCGACCTTTGGGATCGAGCATGGCGGTCGGCTCATCCAACACCAGGCACGCCGGGCGCATGGCCAGCATCCCCGCAATGGCAATTCGCTGTTTCTGCCCGCCCGATAAATGGTGCGGCGTACCTTTTTTATATTCCGACATATTGACATCCGCCAGCGCCTCATCCACCCGCTTGCGGATCTCCGCCGGAGGAATGCCCAGGTTTTCCGGCCCGAACGCTACATCTTCCTCTACGATCGAAGCAATGATCTGGTTGTCCGGGTTTTGAAACACCATGCCGACTTGCCGCTTCACGGCGATTTCGTTCTCTTCTTCCGCCGTGTCCATACCGGCCACCGTAACCTTGCCGGAAGTGGGCTTGTGCAACCCGTTCATCAACTTTGCAAGGGTAGATTTTCCCGATCCGTTATGCCCGAGGATCACGGTAAAACTGCCCCGTTGGATGGCAAGTGTCAATCCCTTGACCGCCGCAAAAGCCGTTTCTTCGTCATGATATTCATAAGTCACATTTTCAAGTTCAATGATATTATCCATCTTTTCGTTTCCAAACCGTGGTGTTCCCGGCGGGCAGGATCATGCCCTTTGCCGTCACCCGAAGCCCGATTTCCTCGGTGGTGACTTCTCCGCCGCGACCGCCGACCACATAACGCGCGGTCATATAATTCAAAATGCTTGGGGAAAGCCCGCCCGTATATGAATTGAGCAGGAAAAACAACGCCCGATCGGATAACAGTTTCCCCGTTTCGGATAAGAGTTCCGCCAACTGTTGTTCCAGTTTCCATACTTCCCCGCCGGGGCCTCTCCCGTAAGACGGCGGATCCATAATGATCGCGTCATAATGATTGCCGCGGCGAATCTCGCGCTTCACGAATTTCAGGCAATCATCGACAAGCCAGCGCACCGGCGCGTCCGCAAGCCCCGAAGCAGCGGCATTTTCCTTTGCCCACTGCACCATTCCTTTGGAGGCGTCTACATGTGTGACGCGCGCCCCCGCTTTCAGGCAGGCAACCGTGGCGCCGCCGGTATAAGCAAATAAATTCAAGACCGATATTTCGCGGTTTTCCCGCTCGATCCATTCCCGCGCGAGATCCCAATTCACCGCCTGTTCAGGAAATAAGCCTGTATGTTTAAAGCCCATCGGTTTCAGGCGAAACACCAAATCCCGGTAACGCACGCTCCACACATCAGGCACCGGCTTTCGCGTTTCCCAACTGCCGCCGCCCGACGCCGAACGATGATACACCGCATGCGGCGTTGCCCAACGGGGATCCTGCCGCTCGCCTTGCCAAATAATCTGCGGATCCGGCCGGATCAGGATGATGTCTTTCCAGCGTTCCAGCCGCTCACCCGCGTCTGCATCGATCAACTCATAATCGTCGAACCCGGCGACCGCTCTCATTCTTCTTTCCCCTCAATGATTTTTGCCACCTGGCGAGCCAGTTTCTTAATTTCCACAATATTCTCGCCTTCCAGCATCACCCGGATCAGCGGCTCCGTACCCGAAGCGCGCACCAGTATTCTGCCGCGATTTCCAAGCGTTTTCTTCACATCTTCGATCGCCGCAAGGATTTCTTGATCGCTTGTAAGTTTTTCTTTTAAGGCGGCGGAAGCGCGGATGTTGTACAAAGTCTGCGGCATGACCGTCATCACCGAGGCGATTTCCGAAGCGGGTTTCCCGGTCTTTGCCAGAATAGCCGCCAGCATCGCACCCGACAACTGCCCGTCGCCCGTAGTGGCGTACTGCTTAAAAATAATATGCCCCGATTGCTCGCCGCCGATCATATAACCGTGCTTGACCATTTCTTCCAGCACATAACGATCGCCCACTTTTGTCTCAACCACATTCACACCGTTTTGTTCCGCAAACCGCTTGAAACCGAGATTGGTCATCACCGTGACGACCGCGGTATTATCTTTCAGGTCGCCGCGGTCTTTCATATCCTGCGCAAACACGGCAATCATGCGGTCGCCGTCAATCAGTTTTCCGTTTTCATCTACTGCCAGGCAGCGGTCGGAATCCCCGTCGAACGCAAGCCCCAGATCCACTTCGTGCCCGTTCACATAGTCGATCAGGTCTTCCATATTGGTAGAGCCGCAATGGGTATTGATATTCACACCGTTCGGGTGGTCGTGCATCATGCGCACATCGGCGCCAAGGCGGGTAAACAATTTTTCCGCCGTGTAGGAGGCACAGCCGTTTGCACAATCGATTGCAAGTTTAATGCCCTTCAGATCCGTGCCGACCGATTCCACCAAATGATCAATATACAAATCCACATAATCATGACGAATGAAGACGCTGCCCACATCGCCCCCCGTCGGGAAAGTGATCGGGCTCATATCGTCCAGTACCAGCGATTCGATTTCCTCTTCCAACGAATCGGGAAGTTTATAACCGTTGCTGTCAAAAATCTTGATTCCGTTATATTCGCACGGGTTATGCGATGCCGAGATCATAATGCCGGCGTCGGCTTCTCTGTCCTGCACCAAAAAGGCAATGGCAGGCGTAGGCACAAATCCTACCAGCACCACATCCGCCCCGACCGAGCAAAGCCCCGCCGCCAGCGCCATTTCCAACATATTGGATGAAACGCGTGTGTCTTTCCCGATCAGCACTTTCGGTTTTTCGGTGGTCTTCTCCGTTAGTACATAAGCCGCCGCGCGCCCGATATTCGTAGCCAATTCGCAAGTCAGTTCCTGGTTGGCGATACCCCTCGCACCGTCTGTTCCGAATAATCTTCCCATTTTGATTTCCTCCTAAAAAATGGATTGTTGTTGGTTTTGCGGGTTCTGCGGAATGCCCAAATGGTCATAAGCCAAGGCGGTAACACACCTGCCCCGCGCGGTTCTTGTTAAAAACCCGATCTGCATCAAATACGGTTCATACACATCCTCGATCGTGACCGCTTCTTCCCCTACGGCCGCCGCCAGTGTATCCAGTCCCACCGGGCCGCCGCCGTAATTGGTAATAATGGTGGATAGCATCTTGCGGTCAAAATCATCCAGCCCCAGTTCGTCAATTTCAAACCGTGCCAACGCCGCCTGCGCTACCTGCTCGGTGATCTCGCCGGTGTATTCCACTTGCGCGATGTCCCGCACCCGCTTTAACAAACGGTTGGCGATGCGCGGTGTTCCGCGTGAGCGGGAGGCAATTTCCAGCGCACCGTCCTTTTCAATGGCGATGCCTAAAATCCCCGCCGACCGGGTGACGATCTTCGCCAATTCTTCCGGGGTATACAGTTCCAGCCGCAGCAACACGCCGAAGCGATCCCGTAAAGGCGCGGTCAACTGCCCGGAGCGGGTGGTGGCCCCTACCAGCGTAAAATGCGGCACATCCAACCGGATCGACCGTGCGGAAGGCCCTTTCCCGAGAATAATATCCAGCGAAAAGTCTTCCATCGCGGGGTATAGAATTTCCTCTACATTACGGGACAGGCGGTGAATTTCATCAATAAACAGCACATCCCCTTCATTAAGCGAAGTCAAAATGGCCACCAAATCGCCCTGCTTTTCGATTGCGGGGCCGGAAGTCACGCGCAAATTCACGCCCATTTCTTTGGCAATGATGCCCGAAAGGGTGGTTTTACCAAGTCCCGGAGGGCCGTACAACAGTACATGATCCAAGGATTCATGCCGTTGCAGTGCCGCTTTGATATAAATACTTAAATTTTCTTTCGCTTTCTCCTGCCCGATATACTCATTCAGCGTTTTCGGGCGGAGGGAAAGTTCCGCTTCATCTTCCGTGTACTGATAATCGGGAGAAACGATGCGGTTTTCAAAGTCCATTTCCTGCTCAATCAAATTCTTTCAACTCCGTTCCGATTAAGAAAACCGATTACAACCCTCTTGCCAGCGATTTCAGCGCCTGTTTGATCAGTTCCTCGGTGGAAAGCGTACCATCCAACCTGCCGATCGCAAGCGAGGCTTCGCTTTGCGAATACCCAAGCGCCACCAGTGCCGCCACCGCTTCTTTCGTGTTACTGTTGATCGTGGCGTTGCCCACGGCTTGCAGATCGATCCCCTCCTCTTCCGAAGAAAGCGAGCCGATCTTATCTTTCAATTCCAGCACAATGCGCTGTGCCAATTTCAGCCCTACACCCGAAGCGGCCGTTAAAGCCTTCGCGTCGCCCGAAGCGATATACACGGTCAACCTTGAAGCGGTAAATTCCGATAAAATCGCAATCCCGATTTTCGCCCCGACGCCATTGACCGAGGTGATCAGGCGAAAAGCCTGCAACTCGTCTTCCTCAAAAAAGCCGTACAGATCCAACGCATCTTCTTTTACGGCAAGGTGGGTATATAAAAACACTTCCGCTCCCGTTTCGGGTAATTGGTAGAGGGTGTTTTTGGTCACCATCAGGCGCAAGCCCACGCCGCCGCATTCCACAACCACCGCGGAAGAATCTTTATGGATCAGTTTTCCGTGTACCGAAGCGATCATTTGCCGCCAGCCTCCTTATACAGTCGTGAATAGTCCGTTCCCGCGTAATGCGCATGGCAAACCGCCAGAGCAAGTGCGTCCGCCGTGTCATCGGGTTTCGGAACGGCCTGCAAATTCAAAAAGTTTTTCACCATTTCCATCACCTGCCGCTTTTCCGCCCTGCCGTACCCGGTGATAGCCTGTTTTACTTGAAGCGGCGTATACTCTGCAACCGATACGCCGTGTTTTTCCGCCGCCAGCACGATCACGCCGCGCGCCTGCGCCACATCGATCGCGGTGGTGGTATTGGTATTGAAATAAAGTTTTTCGATTGAAAGTTCATCCGGCTGATATTTTTCCAGGATGCTGTGCATATCCCGGTCAATATCCCGCAAGCGTTTCGGAAAAGGCATGCCCGCCGGTGTGGTGATCGC
>CACXFE010000176.1 GCA_902766855.1 Oscillospiraceae bacterium
TAAAATTTTATACTATAATACAAGTATCAAATAAATTTTGGAGGGATCAGGCATGGCAAAGAACAGATATGTAGGAGATTATCCGGTTATCGGCATTCGTCCGATCGTGGACGGCAGGCGCGGCCCTATGCAACTTCGTGAGGGCTTGGAGCCACAGGTTTGGGCGTTGGCGAACGCTGCGAAAAAATTGTTCGAGGAAAACTTATTTTATTCCAATGGAGAGCCGGTCAAGGTCGTGATGGCGGATACCACCATCGGCCGTGTGCCCGAAACTGCCGCCTGTGCGGATAAATTTAAAAAGGAAGGCGTGAGCATCACGCTCTCGGTCACACCGTGCTGGTGCTATGGCTCGGAAACCATGGACATGGATCCGAACACGATCAAGGGCGTATGGGGCTTTAACGGAACGGAGCGCCCGGGCGCGGTGTATCTGGCGGCGGTGCTGGCGGCACACGCGCAAAAAGGGCTGCCCGCTTTCGGCATTTACGGGCACGAGGTGCAAGACGCGGATATGGTGGAAACCATCCCCGATGATGTGAAAGAAAAATTGCTTCGTTTCGGCCGGGCGGCGGTAGCCGTGGCGACCATGCGCGGAAAATCTTACTTACAAATCGGTTCGCAGTGCATGGGCATCGGCGGCTCGATCATGAATCAGGATTTTGTGGAAGAATATCTCGGTATGCGTGTGGAATCGGTGGATGAGGTTGAGATCCTCCGCCGCATGGAAGAGGGCATTTATAACGAGGAAGACTACCAAAAGGCCCTTGCCTGGACGAAGGAACACTGCAAAGAGGGGCGCGACGATAACCCTGAAAGCGTGGAATTTTTGGGCGAGAACAGAAGAATCAAGTTCACCCCCGAAGAAAAAGAAAAACAGTGGGAATTTACGGTCAAAATGTATTGCATTATCAAAGACCTGATGGCGGGGAATCCCAATCTGCCCGCGGGCTTTGAGGAAGAAATGGTCGGGCATAATGCCATCGCCGGCGGTTTCCAGGGGCAGCGGCAATGGACTGACCATTGGCCGAACTGCGATTATCCGGAAGCGTTTTTAAGTTCTACTTTTGATTATCAGGGCGCGAGAGAGCCGTATACACTTGCCACCGAAAATGATATTTTAAACGGCCTTGGTATGCTGTTTATGCGCTTGCTCACACATCGGGCACAGATTTTTGCCGATGTGCGCACCTATTGGTCACCCGAAGCAACGAAGCGGGTAACCGGCTATGATTTAGAGGGCAGAGCCAAAGAGGCCGGCGGGATTATCCACCTGCTCAATTCCGGCGCCGCCTGCCTTGATGCTTGCGGCGAATGCACCGATGAAAACGGCAACGCCGTGATGAAACGCTGGTGGGAAGTGACAGAGGAAGACATCAAGAAGATGACCGACGCGACCGTTTGGTGCGAAGCCGGCTTTGATAACTTCCGCGGCGGCGGATTTTCAAGCCATTATACCACCCGTGCCGAAATGCCGGCAACGATGATTCGCCTGAATCTGGTCAAGGGATTAGGCCCGGTTCTCCAGATCGTGGAAGGCTGGACAGTCCACCTGCCGGATGAGGTTTCAGATGTTTTGATGGAGCGCACCAACCCGACCTGGCCCTGCACCTGGTTTGCCCCAAGATGTGACGGCCAAGAGGGAAGCCCCTTTAAGACCGCGTATGAAGTGATGCAGAACTGGGGCGCCAACCATGGCGCAATCAGTTACGGGCATATCGGCGCGGATCTGATCACCATGTGTTCTATGCTCCGTATCCCTGTTTGTATGCACAATGTGCCGGATGCCGATATTTTCCGCCCGGCTTGCTGGAATGCTTTCGGAATGGATAAAGAAGGTCAGGATTTCAGAGCATGTGCTGCTTACGGCCCGCAATTCAAAAAGTAAGGTGTTATGATGAGTTACGAAGAATTAAGAGAGCAAATATGCGATGTATGCCATAAAATGTGGCAACTCGGCTGGGTGGCCGCGAACGACGGGAATGTATCGGTCAAATTGCCGGACGGGAACTTGATTTGCACCCCCACCGGGATCAGCAAAAGTTTTATTACGCCTGAAAAATTGGTGATTATCAATGAAAAAGGCGAAGTGATCGAAGGCGAGGCGGGTTATAAGCCGTCGAGTGAGATCAAAATGCACTTGCGCTGTTACCGGGAGCGGGACGATGTGGGAGCGGTAGTACACGCGCATCCCCCCACCGCGACGGGATATGCCGTTGCGGGCAAGGCGTTGGATGAGTATTCCATGATCGAAACGGTGATCGCCATCGGTTCGATCCCGCTTACACCTTACGGCACGCCCAGCACGGATGAAGTGCCTGATGCGATCACCCCCTATTTGCCGGAACATGATGTGTTTTTACTGCAAAATCACGGGGCGTTAACGGTGGGGTGCGACCTGATCACCGCCTATTATCGCATGGAAACGCTGGAACTGTTTGCCAAGATTTCCCTGACGGCGCATTTGCTTGGCGGCGCGCAGGAAATTGCAAAACCGCAGATCGATAAACTGCTTGATTTGCGGGAAAACTATTATCATGTAACAGGCAGGCATCCCGGTTATAAACATTATCATGATACCGACGGAACAAAGCGTTGATGTTGGCGGCGCGGCAGGATCATCATTAAAAAAAGGAAGCAAGGGCTGTTTTTGAAAGAACGCCCTTGCTTCTTGACATTTCAGACCGGCACGAATATAATGAAAATACAAATTTCGGGAGGGATGTTATGTTTCTTGCGGACAAAGACCGATATCAGCAAATGCCTTATTTCCACTGCGGAAAAAGCGGGTTGAAACTTCCGGCGGTTTCCCTTGGCTTTTGGCATAATTTCGGGGATACGGCAAATTATCAGAATATGCGGCAGATGTGTTTCACGGCGTTTGATCACGGGATCACTCAGTTTGATCTTGCCAATAATTACGGGCCGGAGCCGGGCAGTGCCGAAAAAAATCTCGGGCGCATTTTAAGGGAAGACCTTGCCGCTTATCGGGATGAGTTGATCATCACCACCAAAGCGGGCTATGAAATGTGGGACGGGCCTTACGGCAATTTCGGCAGCAGAAAATACCTGTTGGCAAGCCTTGATCAAAGCCTGCAACGCATGGGGCTTGACTATGTGGATATTTTCTATCATCACCGCATGGATCCCGAAACGCCGCTGGAAGAAACCATGGGGGCATTGGCACAGGCGGTCACAAGCGGGAAGGCGCTGTATGTCGGGCTTTCGAATTATGACGGGCCCACGCTTCGCAAAGCGGAAGCCGTTTTGCGGGATTTGAAAGTGCCGTTTGTGATCAATCAAAACGCTTATAATATTTTCAATCGAACGATTGAAAGAAACGGGTTAAAGGAAACGGCGGTGGAATTGGGAAAAGGGATCATCGCTTTTTGCCCGCTGGATCAAGGTATACTGACCGATCGGTATCTGCACGGGATCCCGGCGGACAGCCGCATCAAAACAGACGGCCGCTTCTTAAAAGAATCTTCCTTGACCGAACAGCGCATCCGTCAAATCGGGCAGTTGAATGAGATCGCCCAAGAAAGAGGGCAGACGCTGGCGCAAATGGCGTTGGCGTGGATCTTGCGGGATGGCAAGGTGACCAGCGTGTTGATCGGCGCTTCGAAACCCGAACAGATTCTCGATGATATCCGGGCGACCGAAAACATCATGTTTTCAGAGGAAGAGTTGCAAAAAATAGACCAAATCGCTTTATAAACCGAATACCGCCGCAATCCTGCCTGCCTTCCTATCAGGAAAGAGGGTGATTGCGGCGGTATTGCAGATAGTCTTCCAAAATCATCACAGCGGCAACCGCGTCAATCACGGCTTTCCGCTTTTTGCCGCGGGTGTCATTCATGTTCAACACGGTATGCGCCGAAACGGTGGTGCAGCGTTCATCCCACAAAACGGTGGGCAGGTTGGCGGCACTCTCGATCTTTTTTGCCAGTGCCGCACATTCTTCCGCGCGGAAACCGGCGCTGCCGTCCATATTTTTCGGGTATCCTACCACGATCAGTTCCGCGGCGGATTCTTTGGCGATCACCGCGATTTTTTCCGCCAGCCGCTCCTCACGGTATTCGGTGATAACGGTTTTCGGAAAGGCAAACTGCTCGCCCGGGTCAGACAAAGCGATGCCGGTGCGGGCTTTGCCCGCGTCAACGGATAAAATAATCATATTCACACATCCTCGGGTACATGGGAAATATCATTCATAAAAAAACACGCGGGGCATTTCGGCGCCGTGTTCTTCAAAACAGTCTGAATCCTGGATCCAGTACAGATTTCGTGAAGTTATCATATCATATTTTCTTTTTAAATACAAGGAAAACGCGAACAAACTGCTAAAAAATGCCGAAAAAGTGGGAAAATATCGGGAAATGTGGTACTTGCCAAACCTACTTGATTTGTGTATAATAATGTCAACCGAATAAATGCCGGCATACCGTCGGCATTTATGAAAAAGCGTTTTTTGAACGCTTTTTCCGCCAAAATCACCAATGTTGGCGGATGCATCCATTGGAATGGCTGCTGATCGCGCAAAGCGTTTGTTCAGCAGACATTATAATAGGGGCAAGAGTTTGAAAAAGAAGGGATCAGAATGAAAAAATATCTGAACAGGCTGTTTATTGACGGGCTTTCCGGCATGGCATACGGTTTGTTTTCCACCCTGATCATCGGCACGATCATTTGCCAGATCGGGAAACTGGTGGGGGATAACACCGTGGGAACTTACCTGACCGCCATGGGAAATGTTGCGAAAACATTGACCGGCGCCGGCATCGGCGTAGGGGTGGCCTGTAAACTGAAATCATCTCCGCTTACCACTGTGGCGGCGGCGGTGGCCGGCATGATCGGCGCATTCCCCAATGTGGCGAACGAAGGGTTTAAGATCGCCGCCCCCGGGGAACCGCTCGGCGCTTTTATTGCGGCGTATGTGGCGATCGAAATAGGTCATCTCGTTTCGGGCAAAACCAAGGTTGATATTATCGTAACGCCCGTTTGCTGTATTTTGGCGGGCGCCGTGGCGGGCTATTTTGTAGGGCCGTATATTTCGGTGGCAATGAAATGGGTCGGTGAATTGGTAAATATCAATGTAGAGAAAAGCCCGATCCTTGGCGGGATCGCCGTTTCGGTGGTGATGGGTATTCTGCTTACACTGCCGATTTCTTCCGCCGCGATCGGTATTTCCATGGGGCTTTCCGGGCTTGCCGCCGGTGCGGCTACGATCGGCTGTTGCTGTAACATGGTGGGCTTTGCGGTCATCAGTTACCGGGAAAACAAAGTCGGCGGGTTGATCGCGCAAGGCGTGGGAACTTCGATGCTGCAAATTCCGAATATCGTGCGTAATCCGCTGATTTGGATCCCGTCTATCCTTGCCAGTGCCATACTGGGGCCGATTTCCTCGGCGGTGTTAAAAATGGTCAGCAATCCGGTAGGCTCGGGAATGGGCTCAGCGGGATTGGTCGGGCAGTTTATGGCCTATGACAGTATGACCGCGGCCGGCGTTTCCCCGTTGGTAACTTTACTGGAAATCGCGGTGATGCATTTTGTTTTGCCGGCGCTGGTCTGCCTTGGAATTGCGGAGGCGATGCGGAAGTTGAATCTGATCAAAAAAGATGATTTAAAATTGGAGTCTGCCAATGCGTAAGAAAGAAAAAGCCGCTTTGGCGGTGGAAACATTAGAGCGGCGCTACCCGGATGCGGTCTGCTCTTTGGAGTATCAAAAAAGCGATGCGTTTCAGTTATTGATCGCTACCAGGCTTTCGGCACAGTGTACCGATAAGCGCGTCAATATGGTAACGCCCGCTTTGTTTGCGGAATTTCCGGATGCCAAAACCATGGCGCAAGCCCCGCTGGAACGGGTAGAAGAATTGATCAAAACCTGCGGATTGTATAAAACCAAAGCAAAGGATCTGATTGCCATCAGCCGGATGCTGATGGAAAAATACGGCGGCGAAGTGCCCGATACCATCGAGGAATTAACGGCACTGCCCGGCGTCGGCCGGAAAACCGCCAACCTCGTTTGCGGGGATATTTTCGGGCAGCCCGCCGTGGTGACCGATACGCATTTTATCCGTATTTGCAATCGGTTGGGGCTGGTGGATACCACCAACCCGCCGGTGGTGGAGCGGGAAATGCGAAAATTGCTGGAACCTGAAAAATCAAGTGATTTTTGCCATCGTGTCGTCCTGTTCGGCAGGGAGGTTTGTACCGCCCGCTCGCCGCACTGTGCCGATTGCGAGTTGGCGGAAATTTGTCCTTCCAAGGGGTGAAAAACATGGCGCAAAAAAGGCTGGCGGCGATTCATGATCTATCCTGTTTCGGCAAATGCTCGTTGACGGTGGCACTGCCGGTGCTTTCGGCGGCGGGTGTGGAAACTGCGGTGATCCCCACGGCGCTTTTGTCTACCCATACGGGCGGCTTTTCGCAGCCCGTCATCCGCGACTTAACGGATAGTATTCTGCCGGTCGCCGAGCATTGGAACCGCGAAGGAATCACGGTAGACGCGGTGTATACCGGGTATTTGCTTTCCAAAGAGCAAATCGCGCCGGTTTTGCAGGCCATTTCCCGCATCGGGCGGGAAGACACCCTGATCGTGAGCGATCCGGTCATGGCGGATCACGGGGCGTTGTATCGTGGCTTTTCGCCGGATTTCCCCGCCGCTATGCTCGCGCTTTGCCGTGCGGCGGATGTGATCACGCCGAATGTGACCGAGGCGGCGTTGCTGACCGAAACCCCCTGGAAAGCAGAATACAGCAAGGGCGAGATCGAGGAGATGCTCAAACGGTTGTATGATTTGACCGGCGCTGATATTGTCATGACCGGGGTTTCCTTTGAAGAACAGCGGCTTGGTGCGGCGGTGTATGAGGGGCAGAATGCGGAGTTCCTGTTTGCGGATCGCCTGCAAAAGAATTATCACGGCACAGGCGACCTGTTTGCTTCCGCTTTGATCGCGGCACTGTTGAACGAAAAAAGCCTGCGCGCTTCGGCGCAGGTGGCGATCAATTTTGTATGCGGTTGTATCAAAGCCACGATGGACGCCGGAACAGAAGAACGGTGCGGCGTGGCGTTTGAGGGGCGGCTGCCCGATCTGATCCGAATGCTGTCATAAACAGAGGGAGTAATAGTGATGGAGAAAAAAATATTGGTTCTGATTTTAACCGCGGCATTGGTGATTGCTTCGCTGCCGATATTCGAAGGTGTTTCCGCCGCGGAGGCAATAGATGCCGGCAGTTGCGGGGCAAATGTAACATGGACTTTTGACCGGGCAACTCGGATGTTGACGGTGAGCGGAAACGGCGCGATGGAAGATTATCGGGATGCGGTTTCTCAACCGTGGGACATTCATGATCAATCCATCCAAAAATTGGTGATCGAGCAGGGAGTAACATCGGTTGGCGCTTGGGCGTTTTCCGGGTGTGATCATCTTTGTAAGGTCAGTTTAGCGGACAGCGTCGCTGTGATTGGAGCAAGTGCTTTTTCTCATTGCCCGGCTTTAACCGATATCGTAATTCCGCCGCGGGTTACGGAGATTCCGGACTATGCGTTCAATTGGTGTGATCATTTGGTTTCGGTTACGCTATCTGATGGCATCATAAAAATCGGCGAGGGCGCGTTTTACCGTTGTACATATTTGTCCGATATTTTACTGCCGGATGGACTTCTTTCTATCGGGAGGGAAGCATTTTACAACTGTGACGGATTAACTGGGCTGGTTCTTCCTTTTGGGCTTTGCACCATCGGGGAACGGGCATTCGGAAGTTGTGACGGATTGACCGAAATGGTGATCCCGAACGGCGTGACAGCACTTGAAGCTGGGACATTTACAAACTGTGAATATTTGAGAAGTGTAACGATCTCGAAAACCGTGGAAACCATTTGGTGGGTGTTTTCCGGATGTGCGCTTCATGATGTGTATTACGGCGGTACGCAGGAACAGTGGGAAGCAATCGCATATACCGGGCGTTCGGAACTGAAAAACGCCGTGATCCATTTCGGAATCCATTTACATGATTACGGTGATTGGCAGATATGTAAAGAGGCGGCTTGCACCGAAAAAGGGGAAAAAATCCGCATTTGCAGCGAATGCGGGGTAGAAGAAATCAAGGAAATTCCCGCGCGAGGGCATGCTTTTGAAAGCGGCATTTGCGTTCACTGCGGGAAAACGGATCCGGCGGTTTTAAAGTCCGGCGAATGCGGCGAAGGGGAAAACCCGGGCTGCTTAAAGTGGCAGTTGAATACCTTCACCGGGGAATTTCGGGTAAGTGGATCCGGTGCCATGGAAGATTATCTGGATTCACGGTTTGTGCCATGGGTGAATTGGCGCGATCAAATCCGAACGGTGGTGGTTGAAGACGGGGTAACCGCCATAGGAAGAGACGCATTTGAAGGCTGTTCCAATTTAAGGGCACTGATTGTTTCGGGAAGTGTGTCTTCCATTGGGCGCGGGGCGTTTTACGGGTGTACCGCATTGACGCAAGTTACGCTGTCTTCGGGTATAGTTTCTATTGAGATATGTGCCTTTACGAATTGTACTTCCCTTGAAACCATCGCCTTGCCGGACACGGTAACACAACTTGGCGACAACGCGTTTTTTGCTTGTGAGAACTTAAAAACCGTTTCGATTCCCGAAGGGGTTGAAGTATTGCCTTATGGTTTGTTTTCATCCTGTACCCGGCTTCAAAGCGTAACGCTTCCGAATGGTTTAAAGGAAATCGGCGGATTTGCGTTTTATGGCTGCGGATTTTCTCATATTCATATTCCAAACAGTGTTCATACCATCGGGAATTATGCGTTTGCAACTTCAAGCATATCTTCTGTCATGATTCCGGGCAGTGTAAAAACCATCGGCGGATTGGCGTTTTTCGGATGCCATAGTTTACATGATATTACTCTTGCGGATGGAATTACCGAAATACAGGATTATGCGTTTTACGAGTGTAACGGATTAAGGGAAATCACCTTGCCGGACAGTGTGGAAAAAATCGGGGATCATCTGTTCGATTCATGCTGTCGGTTACAAAAAGCAACGCTTTCGAGCAAAATGGATTCGGTTGGAAACCATACCTTCTCTTGTTGCGAACGGTTGAAAGAGGTCATGATTCCGGAAGGGGTTCGCGCGATCGGTGAACGGGCGTTTTACGGATGTTGTGATTTGCCGGGCGTCACCCTGCCGGAGAGCATCACTGAAATCGGGGATTGTGCGTTTTACGACTGTGAAAATCTCGCGGGAATCACGATCCCTTCCAAGATGACCGTGATCGAGCACGGAACCTTTATGGGCTGTCCCCAAATAAAAAGTGTGTCCCTTCCGGGTGGCATCACGGAAATCAAGGAAAGCGCGTTTAATACCTACGGTGAAATATGTGATGTATATTACGCCGGAACAGCGGAGCAATGGGATCAAATCCTTTTTGGGCAGAAAAATGAAAACCTGCAAAGCGCGGCGCGGCATATGGGCGCATTTGTTTCTTCAAAATATGATTGTAACGGCGACGGGAGGATCAATGCCGCGGATCTTGTCGCGGTGCGTGTGCGTCTGATCGCAAATGATGGGGCGTTTTCGTTGCTGGAATTGATGAGGCTGAAAAAAATTTCAGCACTCTGAAAACGGCAGAATGGCTTCCCGCAGGGCGGAAAGCGCGGGGGCAAACTCGTTTTCTGTCATGCCGGAAAAGCAGAGACGCATTTCTCCGTCGCTTTTACCGGGCAAAATGCGGATGCCTCGGGCTGCCGCGGCGCGGCACAGTTCTTCTGTTTTCACGGCGAGCGGCAGGGTCACGCCAACCGCTAACGATGATTCATACAAAGTAAGCCCGGCATCGGGAAAGAATAAACGGATTTCTTCACAAAAACGGCGGCTTTTGGAGGCGTACAGTTTCCTGAGCCGCCGTAAATGTTTTTCCAGCGCCCCTGTTTCTATGTAGGCGGTCAAGGCTAATTGTTCCACTTTGCCGCAGGTGGAATTATACCAGCGCTTTCGTTCTTCAAAAAGGCGGCGAAGTGATTCGGGTAAAATCATGTAGGCAATGCGCACACTGGGCAGCAACAGTTTGGAAAAACTGCCGATGTATACCGTCTGTTCGGGTGCTTTGGGCTGAAAAGCCGTGACACTGCGGGCATAATAGCGCAATTCGCCGTTGTAATCATCTTCTACGATCAGGCGCGCGGGGTCTTCCCGTACCCATGCGGCTAATTGATTGCGCCGCGCGGAAAGCCCGGTGGCACTGATGCGGGGAAGCGAGGAAGGCAACAGAAACAAAAGCGAAACCCCGCTTCGCCGCAAGGGGGTGATTTCCGCGCCGAAGCGGTCGCTCGGCAGCGTTTGCGTGGAAATACCGTAATCACGAAAAATGCGATCCGCCTGCGAGAACAGTGTTCCCTCAAACCCGGCAGTGATCTGCCGCCCGATCAGCCCGCACAGAATGTTGAGGAGCGGGCCTACCCCCGCGCCGATCACGATATGCTCGGCTGTGCATTGCACCCCCCGCGCTTTATAAGCGTAATCGGCAAGGGCGGTGCGCAACCGTTGCTCGCCTTGGGGGTCACCGTATGAAATCAGTTCTTCGGTATTGCGCAGAACTTCCCGCACGGTTTTTTTCCATAAATTCGCATCGGCGGCGCGCATATCAATGCTTCGCGCGGAGAAATCATAGCGAATTTTTTGTGCAGGTGTCTTGGCTTCCGGGTGGGGAGCGGGCGCTTTTTTGATATTTTGCAAGAAATATCCCCGTTGAGGCAGGCTTTCCGCCCAGCCTTCAATACACAATCTGACATAGGCGTTTTCTACCGTGGTGCGGCTGACGCGCAGCTGCGCCGCCGCTTCCCGAATAGAGGGCAGGCGTTCCCCGCTTTTGATCATCCCTTTTTCGGCGGCTTCTTGTATTTTGCGCGATAGGGTGAGGTACATGGCTTCTCCCGCGCCTTTTTCCAACTCGATGAAATCCAGTAGCATATCAATCTGTCCTTTAAAAAATAATTATAATTGTGCATTTACAAAAGGTCACTTTATTACTATAATGATAACATCAACCCAAAAAGGTTGCAATACTTTTTTAAGAAAAGGATGAGGAAAATGAAAAAATCAACTCACGCAAGGCTGCTGGATATTACTTTTATTGCATTATTTGCGGCTCTTTGTTATATTGCGCTTACCGTTCTCTTTTTCCCGTTCGGCCCGATGTATATTCATTTCGGAAACCTGATCGTGGTACTGGCGGCGCTGTTGGTCGGTGGATGGCAGGGCGGCCTTGCCGGCTCGATCGGGATGGGCTTTTTTGACCTGTTCAACGGCCATGCGGATTCTGCTCCGAAAACATTTCTTTTGAAATTGCTGATCGGCTTGACGGCTGGGTTGGTGTATCAGTTTTTAAAAAAGCGCAAACAATACCCCTCGGTTTTGTTGTTGCTTACGGGGATCGCCTCTTTCGCGGTTACGGCGGCGTTGCTTGTCCATACATTCGAGCAGAATCACACCTATACCGGTAAAAGCGCGTATCTGGTTCCGCTTTTTGCGGGGATCGGCCTGTTGTGTGTGATTTTCAGTTTGTTGAAGAACCGTTTCCCGCAAAAGACCGCCGCGGCGATCGTGGGGGCAACCTGCGGCATGGTCGTGAACCTGGTGGGCGAAACCGCATGGAAATTTGTGGTGTATGTTTTAGCCGGTTCCGGCGCGCCGGCGGCTTTTATGGCGGCGGTGTTGGGGCAGGGTTCCACTTTGATCAACGCGGGGATCGCCATTGTAGGCGGCGTGGCGTTGTTCACGGTATTGGAAAAGCCTTTCGCGCGTATCCTTGAAAAATGACGAAATAAAAGAAGAAGTTCCTTTCCTGCGTTTCTGTGGAAGGGAACTTCTTGTTTCATGGATATAGTTGGCAATCCGAAAAATCGTTAAGCCCGTCACCGACTGCTTTCGTTTTTGCAAAATACGGTTTTTCGCCTCGATTTTTCATATTATTTTAAAATTAGTTATTGACATTGCCGCTCGTCTTTGTTATAATAATCAGGCTGATTAAATGCGAGTGTGCTGGAATAGGCAGACAGGCACGTTTGAGGGGCGTGTGTCCATGACGTACGGGTTCAAGTCCCGTCACTCGCACCAAAACCCGGTTTTCCGCTTATGCGGGAAACCGGGTTTTTATGTATTTTAGGAACGGGGCTTGAAGTAGGAGCGGGAGTGAATGACA
>CACXFE010000177.1 GCA_902766855.1 Oscillospiraceae bacterium
CTCTCATTATTATACATATAATTGGCAATAAAGTCAATCTTTATCTGTTAAAATGTTGTGTTTTCAGCCAGGATTTTTTCAAGTGCCGCATAGCGTACTGCCGTACAAAGCACAACAGAAGCGTTTTCTATCTCGCTCACAGAGGGGTAGGAGGGGGCAATGCGGATGTTGGAATCATGCGGATCGATCCCGTAAGGATAGGTGGCACCGGCCGGTGTTAAAATCATGCCGGCGTTTGCGCAGAGTTCCTCCACGCGCTTTGCACACCCTTCCAACACATACAGGCTGATGAAATACCCGCCGCGCGGGTGCGTCCACCGGGCGATGCCGGTGCCGGTCAACTGTTTATCCAGTTCATTCAATACCGATTCAAATTTCGGGCGAAGAATTTCGGCGTGACGGCGCATATGGCGTTTCAGATCGCCCGGTGTGCGGAACATCCGCGCATGGCGAAGTTGATTCAGTTTATCCGGCCCGATGGTCTGGTATTTCATTCTGCCTTTCAATAAAGCCACATTGTTGGGGCTGGCGGCTTCCACCGCGACCCCCGCACCGGGGAAAGTGATTTTGGAAGTGGAGGCAAAAATGATCGGCAGATCGGGATTCCCCGCTTTCACACATTCTTCATAAAGGTTCAGCAGGTGATCGCCTTCTTCATACAAATCGTGTACGGCGTAAGCATTATCCCAAAAAATGCGAAAATCTCCCGCGGCGGGTTTCAATCGCGCCATGCGCCGCACAACCTCATCGCTGTAAGTAACGCCTTCCGGGTTGGAATACTTCGGCACGCACCAAATGCCTTTGACCCGTTTGTCCTGCACCAGTTCTTCCACCACATCCATATCCGGGCCTTCTTCGTTCATCGGCACCGGGATCATTTCGAAACCGAAGTATTCGGTGATGGCGAAATGCCGGTCATACCCGGGAACAGGGCAGAGAAAACGCAGTTTCCCCTGTCTGCACCACGGCTCGCCGCCCATGCCGTGAGTCATGGCCTGCGAGATGGTATCATACATCATATTCAGCGAAGAATTCCCGCCTACAATGATTTGATCCGGCTGTAATTCCAAAATATTGGCGAACAAATCTTTGAGTTCGGTCAATCCGTCCAATCCGCCGTAGTTGCGGCAATCAATTCCGCTGATGTTTTTAAAACCCGTGTCGTTTCCAACCAGGTCAAACATTTTTTCGCTGAGATCCATATTGTCAAAACCCGGCTTTCCGCGTGACATATCAAGCGACAGATGCATGGCGCGGAGTTTCTCATAGGTGTGTTGCACCGATTGAAATTCCTGTTTCAATTCTTCCTTTGACATACTTAAATAATCAGGCATAATACCGACTCCCTTGCCTTTGTTTTCATATTAAGAGTTACTCATATCCATAGTGGGAAGGCTGTTTGAGTTGCTCAAAGCGCAAGGGTTTTTCGGTATTTCCCGAAAAACCCACGCAGTCATTCTAATGGATGCAACCGACAAAAACGATGGTGGTGGCATTTGTTCAGTTGACATTATATACGATTCACGGTGATTTTGCAAGAAAATTTCCCCGTGAGATAGAAAAAGGAAAAAAACCGTCCGTGAGGAACTCTCCCAACGGACAGTTTTTTCGATTCACATGTAAGATCCGAATTATTCTTCGGCAATCGCCTCTACCGGGCAACCGGCCGCGCAAGCGCCGCAGCTGATGCAGGCATCAGCATCAATCTCATAATGCTCTGCGCCTTCGGAAATCGCATCACAGGGGCAACCGGCCGCGCAGGCGCCGCAACTGATGCACGCATCGGATATTTTGTAAGCCATCGAAAAACACCTCCATAGCCTTGATACATTCATTGTAACACATTTATTACAAAAATCAAGAAAAATTTTATGAGTCGCTCTTCCGCGATTCCGTTTGGGAATCTTTATTCGGTTTTCTTTTGCCGTTTGAAATGATTCTTACCTCGTCACGGTGGACTTTATAGGGGATTCCTTCGCCGTCTACCGGTTTTACCAGCAGATTGCCGGTAATCAGGTTGGCATCGGTCACAATGGCAAGGCCGGAATCGGTCTTGACGGTGGAGCCAACGCGCGGCGTGAGGGAGTTGAGGTATTCATAAGCGTCCTGCTCGTATTTCAAACAGCACATCAACCTGCCGCAACTGCCTGAAATTTTGGTAGGATTTAAGGAAAGCCCCTGTTCTTTGGCCATTTTGATCGAAACCGGCTGAAAATCGCTTAAAAAGCGCTTACAGCAATAGGGCTGTCCGCAAATGCCGATCCCGCCGAGCATTTTGGCTTCGTCCCGCACGCCGATTTGCCGCAGTTCGATCCGGGTGTGAAAATGCGCGGCTAAATCTTTTACCAACTCGCGGAAGTCCACCCGCCCGTCGGAAGTGAAGAAAAAGAGGATTTTGTTGCCGTCCAGCGAATATTCCACACTGACCAACTTCATGTCCAGTTTATGCGACAGGATCATTTTTTCGCATACGCGCAAGGCTTCGGCTTCTTTTTCTTTATTGGCTTCCAACCTTTTATAATCCTGCTCGTTGGCAATGCGAAGCACGCGCTTCAGCGGGGATACGATTTTTTTATCCTCCACCGTGTGATTGCCGGCTACAACCGTGGCAAATTCGATCCCGCTTTGGTTTTCCACCACCACTTTATCTCCGACGGAAAGCCGCAGATCTTTCGGATCAAAATAATACATTCTGCCGTTATCGTTAAATTTTACGGATACTACTTCTGTCATGTGTTCCTCCGAAAAAAATCATTCATAATCCAGTGCGATTGCCTGGGAAACCAGCGAGCAAAACAACAAGCCTAAATTGATATTGGTTACAAGGCGCTCCTGCGCTTCGGTCAAACTCTCATAAAACCGCGTCATTTTTTTGGCCGTCGCCCCTCCTGCCGGTGCGCGGCGGGCTTCCGCCGCTACCGCAAGTTTCAGTTCTTTAAAAAAACGATCTGTTTCCACACGGCTTTTTTCAAACGGAGCGGTTACTTTCATCATTTCAAACGCATCGCCTTTCAGCAGGAAGCGTACAAACGCGTCTGCCGCATCTTTGGCGGCGGCGGTATCCGCGCCGGATAGAATGCGCAGTGCCTCGCCGATATTGCCGCCCGATGCGGTGAGGGCGGAGCGAATCGTTTCCTCCGAATCTTTGCAGACACTTTGCAGATAGGAAAACGCGGCGGCCTGATCCGGCGGAGAAAGGGAAAACACGGTACAGCGCGAAAGCACCGTATCAAGCAGGGCGGAGCGGGAAGCGGCAATCAAAAGAAAAATCACGGTGCCGGGCGGCTCTTCCAAAACTTTGAGCAGAGCGTTTTGTGCCTGCTCATTCATGGTGTCGGCCTGATCGATCACAAAAACGCGGTGTGCGGCACTGTGCGGTTTTACAAAAGCCTCGCTTCGCATCGCGCGGATCTGTGCGACCGAGATATTTTTCTTTCCGTCTTCCGGGGCGGTGATCCGAATATCGGGGTGTGTGTCCGCCTTTGCCAGATGGCAGGCGCGGCATTCGCCGCACGGGCGATGGGCGGCGGAACAAACGGCGGCCATGGCAAGATAACGCGCCAAAGTATGGCGCCCGGTACCGGTTTCCCCGTCAATCAATATCGCGTGAGGGATCCTGTCTTCCGCAAAGGCGGAAAGAACCGCATCCCGCACCCGGCTGTTTCCCGTCAGCGGAAAATCGATCATACAAATCCAACCTTTTTCATCGCTTTGAAATAGGTTTTTGCGGC
>CACXFE010000178.1 GCA_902766855.1 Oscillospiraceae bacterium
ATAGAATAAAGAAAAGAGGCAGTGCGCGTACAGTGCCTGCCCCTTTCGGTTTAAATCATAAGGTGGACGATGAAATCAATTCAAATATAGTTTCATCTTTTCATAAGCCTTTACGGTTGTGTTGCTTTGGCATGATTTTCATTGAATAAAAATAGTGGGGAATGATCAATGGACAAACAATGGCTAGTGGAAAAAACGGGGTTTGAAACCCGCGATGTGGAACTGCACGGCAGTAAGTTTTTGCTGGGAAACGGCTATATGGGGTATCGCGGTACTTTGGAAGAATACGGCGCCAAAGAATTGGCGGCGGTCAATTTAGCGGGATTGTTTGATCGCAACGGCGATCGGTGGCGGGAGTCGGTCAACGCGCCAAACCCCCTTTATACAGTGCTTGCGGCCGGGGAAACGGTGTTTTCACCGTTGACGGCGAAAACAGACGATCACCGGCAAACACTGAATATCCGGCACGGTTTCCATACCAGAAAAACCGTTTTTGCTTTGGGCGAAGGAACGGTTACGGTAGAAGCCGAACGGTTTCTCAGCATGGAAAGGGAGCATATCATGGCGCTGCGGTACACCGTTTCCGCAGATCGCGGCGGCACCTTTACACTGAAAACCGGTATTGATCAAAATGTGTGGGATATCAACGGTCCGCATTTAAAAGACGGAGAAACCGCGCTGTGTGAGCAAACGCTTTGCTATACCTGCCGCACGGTACAAAATGAAGTGCCGCTGGCGGTGTATGAGCAAGTGTGCGGCTTCCCGCCGGAGCAAACGCGCGAAAGTATGCGCGTGGCGACGATCTCGCTGGCCGCGGGCGAATCCTTCACCTTTACGAAGATCGCCGGCGTTTATTGGGGCGAGAGCGTGCCCGGCGCCCGGCAGGATTTTGAAACAGCGGCCGCGGCGGGGTATGACGCGCTGAAAAACGAACATATCCGGGCGTGGGAAGAAATTTGGAACCGTTGCGATGTGATCATCGAAGGGGATGAGGAGGCACAGTTGGCGCTGCGGTACAGTATGTACCAGTTGAATATCATCGCCCCGAAAAACACGGATCGCTGCGGGATCCCTGCGCGCGGGCTTTCCGGGCAGGTTTATAAAGGCGCCGCGTTTTGGGATACCGAGATGTTTATGCTGCCTTTCTTTTGCTTTACCAATCCGGCTGTGGCGAAAAACCTGGTAAAATACCGTGTTCATACCTTGGAAGGCGCTAAACGGAAAGCAAAAGAATTCGGGCATGAAGGCGCTTTTTTTGCGTGGGAAAGCCAGGAAACGGGCGATGACGCCTGCACCCTGTTTAATGTGACGGATATTTTCACCGGCCGCCCGCTTCGCACTTATTTTAAGGATAAGCAGATCCATATCAGCGCGGATATGGTGTATGCCATGTGGAATTATTGCAGCGTTACGCAGGATTACACGGTACTGCGTGACGGCGGGCTGGAACTGATCGCGGAGTGCGTGTGGTTTTATTATACCTATTCCTCGTTCAAGAAATATCAAGACCGGTATGAACTGAACGATGTGGTGGGGCCGGATGAATACCATGAGCGGGTGGATAATAACGCTTTCACCAACTGCATGGTATTTCACGCGGCAAAAACGCTGATCAAGGCGATGGAAAAGGTTAAGGAATTGTATCCTGCTGTTTATCAGGCCTTTACGGAAAAACGCCCGATGGATTGGCTGTATGATTTTGCGGAAAAATTATATGTGGTGCAACCCAATGAAAACGGCATTATCGAGCAGTTTGACGGATATTTTAAACTGGAAGATGTAGATGTGAAAACGGTGAGAAGCCGCGAACTGAAACCCAATGAATATTGGGGCGGACACGGGCTTGCTTCTACCACCCGGGTTTTAAAACAGGCGGATGTGGTGATGATGTTGAGCGTGTACAGGAATGAATATTCCAAGGAAATCAAGTCTGCCAACTGGGCGTTTTATGAGCCGTATACCGAACACGGATCCAGCCTGTCCGCTTGTGCCTATGCGATCGTGGCGGCGGATATCGGGGATACCGATTGGGCATATCCTTATTTTATGAAAACCGCTTGCGTGGATCTGTCGGGTGATGCGAAGCAGTATCTCGGCTCGCTGTATATCGGCGGAACGCATCCCGCCGCCAACGGCGGATCGTGGAATACGGCGATTTTCGGCTTTGCGGGAGTCAGTTACACGGATGATTCGCTGGATATTTCTCCCAGACTGCCGAAGAAATGGCGCTCGCTTTCGTTCCGGCTGAACTGGCACGGGGCGTGCTTGTTGATTGAAATTACAGGCGATCAGGTGCGTATCACAAGTGATTGCCCGGTCGAAACATTGCCGATCACAGTGAATGGAGAGAAGTATCATGCAAAGCAGTAAAACAATGCCGGAAGCCATGATTTTTGACCTTGACGGGGTAATCACCGACACGGCAAAATATCATTTCCTTGCCTGGAAACGCTTGTCCGATGAATTAGGCTTTTCTTTTACCGAGCAGGATAATGAGCGGCTGAAAGGTGTTTCCCGTATTGGCTCGTTCGAAATTATTTTAGAGATCAACGGGGCGAGCGACCGTTATTCGAAAGCGGAGAAAGAAGCCTTGGCGGATCGGAAAAACACCTATTATCGTGAATTTGTGGAAACGATCACCAAGCAGGATATTCTGCCGGGTGTGATGGCGCTTCTGAACAAGGCAAAAAAAGCAGGCATCCCTTGCGCGGTTGCTTCGATCAGCAAAAATGCTCCGCGCATTTTAGAGCGGTTGGAAATCGGGGATTGTTTTGATTATATTGCCGATGCGGCGGCGGTAAAAAAGCCAAAACCGGATCCCGAAATCTTTTTGAATTGCGCGCAAGCCCTTCATGCTTTGCCGCAGAACTGTGTTGCTTTTGAAGACGCACAGGCAGGGATCGAAGCGATCCACGCGGCGAATATGGCGTCGGTCGGGATCGGGGTGGCAGTCACCACGATCCCGCCGGATCTGGCGTTACGGAATACGGCCGAACTGGATTTTGACGCGATCGTGGATTTTTATGCCGCCCGGCAAAATAAAAGGCGTGAAGAGGATAGCGGACGATAAGGCAACTTTATCGGTACTCTTGCCCCCTGCGTTTTGGCAGGGGGTTTCACTGCAACATAAGGCAAAAAAGCAAGATTGCCGATTGACTTTGCGCCGCAAAACCTGTATGATAGAGCATAGAAGCAAATGTTGATTGATCGACGAATAACACTGCAAGAGGGGGAGCAACATGGGAATCATCACCGATACCTTTATGCTGAAAAATAAAACAGCGGAAAAACTCTATTTTGAATACGCAAAAGATATGCCGATTATCGACTATCACTGCCATTTGTCACCGAAAATGATCGCCGAAGATTATCATTTCAAAAATGCCTATGATTTATTTCTGGGCGGCGATCACTATAAATGGCGGCAGATGCGCTCGAACGGCATTGACGAACGCATGATCACCGGGGACGGGGAGGAGTACCAAAAATGGCTCGGATTTGCCCGCACGATGCCGCTGCTGATCGGTAATCCGCTTTATCATTGGACGGCGCTGGAACTGAAACGCTATTTTGATATTGATTTGCCGTTGAACGAGAAAAACGCCAAGGAAATA
>CACXFE010000179.1 GCA_902766855.1 Oscillospiraceae bacterium
GATCGGCTGCGGCTGTGGAAGAAAACAGACGGAAAGCACCGTCGTTACCGCCCCGGATGAGCAGATCCTTCGGGATTTGTTTGATCAAAATCTCGAATGTGCGGAAATTTTTGAACGCAGTTTTCTTCCGATGGAGGAAAACCCGGTGGAAGGCACTTTTTATAAAATAACCGATGATCGTTTTCACACTTTCGGGGATTTGGAGAAGTTTACGAAAAGTGTTTTCGTTCAAAGTGAGGCGGATCGCTTGCTTGGCCCGCGTTATGAAGACCGGGCATTATACCGGGATGTCGGCGGCGTTTTATGTATTGACGCTTCGTTGATGGGCGGCAGAGGATACTATGTGGATTGGACGGATTATCGTTTGGAAATTCTTTCTACCGATAAAAACGAAGTTACTTTTAAAGTGATCGCCACGGTAGAATGGCCGGCCGAAGTGCCTGTGGCGGAACCGTATGAGGTGAAAACCCGCGCCGTGATGGAAAACGGCGAATGGCGCTTGACGGAGTTGATTGTTTAAGCATAGCACGATCATCCAAACTCGTTACGGTTTGGCTTGCCGCCTTTTCCCAGCCGCCTTGCACTCATTTTTGAAAGGCTTAATCCGGCGGGAGTTGAAAGGCAGTTTTGGTATTGGTATATTCGGCGGCTTTGGCGGCATACTAACCAAAAAGGAGTGACGCCGATGATTGAGCAGGATACTGTAAAATTGCTGCGCGAGTGCGACGCAGGTGTTAAAATGGGGGTTTCTTCCATCGATGATGTGTTAGGCTATGTCCATGCAGATTCGTTGGAAACCGTTTTGACGCACAGCAAAGAAGAACATGTGAAACTGGGAGAAGAAATCCGCTCTTTGCTTGCCCGATATGGGGATGAAGGCAAGGATCCCAATCCGATCGCACAAAAAATGTCTTGGGTGAAAACCAATGTAAAACTCGGTTTTCACGATTCGGATCATACAATCGCCGATCTGATGACCGACGGGTGCGGCATGGGTGTGAAATCACTGAACCGTTATCTGAATGAGTATCAAGCGGCGGATGAAGTTTCCAAAGACATTGCCAAGCGATTGATCAATTTGGAAGAAAAACTGACGGTGGATATTCGGGATTATTTATAAAAGGCAAGATCACAGCAGATGAAAACAGCCGGGCAGGAAAAAAACGGAGTGACCGAGATGAGTCGCTCCGTTTAACTATATTGATAGATAAAGACGCCGCTTTTATGATTGCAAGGTTTTAAAGCGGTAGAATTCGCCTTTTTTGGCCATCAATTCTTCATAAGTGCCGAATTCACTGCAAATGCCGTCTTTGATCACGGCGATTTTATCCGCATTCCGAATGGTGGAAAGCCGATGCGCCACAATAAAAGTGGTGCGGTTTTTGGAGAGTTTTTCGATGGAATCCTGAATCAGTTTTTCCGAAACCGTATCCAGTGCCGAAGTGGCTTCGTCAAACAGGATCACGCGCGCGTCACGGATCACCGCTCGTGCGATGGCGATCCGCTGTTTTTGCCCGCCGGATAACTTGTCGCCATGCTCGCCAACCGAGGTTTCAAGCCCGTTCGGCAATTTTTCGATCACTTCTTTTAAGTTGGCAATACGAATGGCTTCCTGTAACTGTTCTTCGGTCACATAGTCCATGCCGTATGTAATGTTTTCCCGGATCGTTCCGGCAAACAGTACCGAGGTTTGAGGAACAGTGGCGAGGTGAGAGCGGTAACTGTGCATATCAATGGCGGTCATATCTTTTCCGTCCATCAACACCTGCCCGGTGGTGGGGCGATAAAAACCGATGATCATGTTTAACACAGTGGATTTGCCGGAGCCGGATTCTCCTACCAACGCGATGGTTTCACCCGCGTGAATTTTGAGAGAAAGACCGTTTAACACCCGGTGCGGATCATCATGATATTCAAAGGTTACATTCCGAAACTCATAATCCCCGCGTACATCGGTGATTTTTTCTTTGTTGCGATTGTCTTCCACATCCATGGCCCACATAATATCTCCCACCGAACGAACCGATTCAAAACCGCGGCTGATGATCGGCAACAACCCGATGACGGCCGCAACTTGTCCTACAATCGAACTGAAATAGGATTGATACAGCACAATGTCCCCGACCGGGATCAATTTATGATAAGCCAAAACGCCGGTAAAAGTAAGACAACCTAACTGGAAAAGATGAAAGGCAACCCAACTGACCGATCCGAAAATCGCGTTCAGTTTGTCTAACGCGAAACCGCTTCCGGCCTGCCGGAAAAGTTGGCGGTTCAAGCGGGAAAGCGCGGTATCTTCCAAGGCGTGTGCTTTGGTGATGGGCACCAGATCGATCATTTCGATAACCTGTGCGGAGGTGTTTTCCACCTGATGCCGGAAATCGGCGTTTTGCCGGGCTAATCGGCGGTGAAAAACCGCAACGATCAGGACAGCGATCGGAACGGTGAGCAAAAAGAAGAAAAATACGATTCGGCTGCGGATCAGCGTGATGATGATCGCGGAGATCAGATAATATGCAACCGAAACCAGATTAAGGGATAAATTGGTGGCGAGCCCTTCGATGTTTTCCACATCGCGCATGATTTTGGATTGCAGTTTTCCCGATTTCATTTCCTTATGAAAAGTCAGGGATAATTGCTGTAATTTGCGCGTCATGGCGGCGCGAAGCCCCAGTTCTACCCGGCGGATCGCTAAACTGCGATATTTTGAGGAAAGAAAGGTGGTAAAAACATTTTGCAGTATGACCAGCGCCATGATGACGGCTTCCACGATCAGCCGGGTCAGACTGTATTGTTCGGGCTCGGTGGCGATATTGATGATGTCCGCGGTGACGATCGGCAAAATAATGACCGGGCTTGCTTGCAGCAGATAAAAAAAGACCGATAACACAAGTTTTCCGTAATTTCCCTGAAAGATTTTCAACAAAATCTTTACCGGGCTGCGCTCGTTTTCAAAAGAACGGTAAAAAGCGGATAATGCTTGCGAATCGGTTTTTTCTTCCGTGAAATCATGATACTCCATCATGCTTCCCCCTTAATAAGACCGTATTCTTTTTTTGGGTGTGCTTATTATAGCATAAAGAAAGGGATTGTCAAGTCTTTTTTGAACTAAAAAAATTTTTTTAAAAAAGGCTTGACAAACCGGCACTTCGGTGCTATAATGCACTAAACCGTTGAAGAAGAGTGAGTAGGTTCTTCCCCTTTCTTTCAGAGAGCCGCGGGTGGTGTGATCGCGGTAGAAAAAGCAGAATCGAATGGGCTTCCAAGGGCAAACGGAAAGGGAGTTTTCCCCAGTATGTGCGCCGGAGCGCGGGCTCCGTCATCAAAACCGAGCGTATGTCAGTACGCATGAGAGGGCGCGTGAGCGCCAAGCAGGGTGGCACCGCAGGATCAATCCTGTCCCGGCAAATTTTGCAGGGACAGGTTTTTTTGTCCCTGAAAGCCGAAATTTGAAAGGAGACAAACACCATGGCAAACGAAAAAATCCCGTACAAAATCTATTTGGAAGAAAGCGAAATGCCCAAAGCATGGTACAACCTGCGTGCCGATATGAAGAACAAACCGGCACCGCTGTTGAATCCCGCAACGCACCAGCCTATGAAAGCGGAAGAACTGGCACCCGTTTTCTGTGAAGAACTGATCAAGCAGGAACTGGATAACGATACCAAGTTTTTCCCGATCCCGGAGGAAATCCGCAATTTCTATAAAATGTATCGCCCGTCACCGTTGGTGCGCGCCTATTGCTTAGAAGAAAAACTCGGCACGCCGGCGAAAATTTATTACAAATTCGAGGGGAATAATACCAGCGGCAGTCATAAATTGAACTCGGCAATCGCACAAGCGTATTATGCGAAGAAGCAGGGCTTAAAAGGGGTGACCACCGAAACCGGTGCCGGCCAATGGGGTACCGCGCTTTCCATGGCTTGCGCGTATTTTGACCTGGATTGCAAGGTTTATATGGTCAAAGTTTCGTATGAGCAAAAGCCGTTTCGTCGGGAAGTGATGCGTACTTACGGCGCGTCAGTCACGCCGTCGCCTTCCATGGATACACAGGTCGGGCGCAAAATTTTAGCCGAACATCCCGGCACGACCGGCAGCCTTGGCTGTGCGATTTCCGAAGCGGTGGAAGTTGCCACTTCCAGTGAAGGGTATCGTTATGTGTTGGGCAGTGTGCTGAATCAGGTGTTGTTGCATCAGTCGGTCATCGGGCTTGAAACCAAAGCCGCGCTGGATAAATACGGCATCAAGCCGGATATTATCATTGGCTGTGCGGGCGGCGGCTCCAACCTCGGCGGTTTGATCGCGCCGTTTATGGGCGAGAAATTGCGGGGCGAAGCAGATTACCGTATTGTTGCGGTAGAACCGGCTTCCTGCCCGAGTTTGACCCGCGGCAAGTATGCGTATGACTTCTGCGATACCGGCATGGTTTGCCCGCTTGCCAAAATGTATACTCTCGGCAGTGGCTTTATTCCGGCGCCGAACCATGCGGGCGGCTTGCGCTATCATGGGATGAGTTCCACGCTTTCCCAGTTGTATGATGATGGCTTGATGGAAGCAACCTCGGTTCCGCAAACGGCGGTGTTTGAAGCGGCGGAGTATTTTGCCAGAGCGGAAGGCATTTTGCCTGCACCCGAGAGCAGCCATGCCATCAAAGTGGCGATGGATGAGGCAATCAAATGCAAAGAAACCGGCGAAGAGAAGACGATTGTCTTCGGTTTGACCGGCACCGGCTATTTTGATATGGTGGCTTATGAGAAATTCCATGACGGAAAAATGGATGATTATATCCCCACCGATGAAGAAATTGCGGCGAATTTTGCAAAGTTGCCGAAAGTTGATTAAACAAACGAATCAGAATGCAAGGGGCTGCCGCGAACGCGGCAGCCCTATTTTGTTGGAAAACGCTGCGCCCTGCCCGGCGGGA
>CACXFE010000180.1 GCA_902766855.1 Oscillospiraceae bacterium
AGAAAACCGCTATCGGAAACTGCAGGAACACGGCTTTTCCTGTGTGGATTATAATATGATGGACACCAAGGTGTTCCCGTATTCCGAATCGCGGGAGAGTACAGAAAGCCGCTTATTAGAGGAAAAGCAACTCGCCGAGGCATCCGATGTGGAAATCTTTCAGGTGCACGGCCCGTGGCATTGGCCGCCGGATGATTCTACCGCCGCTTTGCGGGATGAAAAATTGGAGAAGGTTAAAACCTCGCTTTGGGCAACCGCCGTACTCGGATGTAAAAACTGGGTGCTTCACCCCATCATGCCCTGCGGGATCGGTGAAAAAGGCACCGACGAGCAAACCGTAACCTGGGAACTTAATTTGGATTTTATGAGTAAAGTACTGGCGATCGCCAAGGAATATGACATTACCGTTTGCCTTGAAAATATGCCGATGCGCAATTTTTCCCTTGCAACGCCCTGTGAGATTCTCCGGTTTGTTCAAACCATGCATGACGATCACTTTAAAATCTGCCTTGACACCGGCCATGTAGCCACTTTCCCGGATTTATCCGTCGGCAAGGCCGTGCGGGATCTGGGCAAAGAAATCAAGGTGTTTCATATTCATGACAGTTTCCCGGATCAGGATCTGCACCTCCTGCCTTATTGCGGAACCATTGATTGGCAGGATTTTGCGGAGGCGCTGAAAGAAATCCAATACCAAGGGGCCTTATGCCTGGAAACCGCCCCTTCCGGTAAATTGCCGGAAAATCTTTATGAGGAATCCTGCGTTTTGCTTGCGAGAATCATGCAAACCTTTTGTTACTGATGATATGCGCACATCAAGCACAAAAGAGAACCCACGCAAAAGGTAACTTTGTGATATTTTTTTCTTGAAAAATAAAATAAATCGTGGTATAATACAATATATTGTTGTATCATTGCAGATTAGGAACACATAAGAAAGGGATCCGCCACTCCATGCAGATGAATTATTATACATCCATCATTTTCCTGTCTTTGATGGCGCTTCTGGTATTGTGCATCCTGGTACATGAAAACGGAAGAATCAAAAAAGAAACCAAACGTCTTTTTTATTTAACCTACCTCCTGATTGCGGTATCCGCCCTTGCTGAATGGACCGGGCTTCAATTAAACGGCATAGAAAGTCTGCCGAAATGGCCGCTCCAAGTTGCCAAATGTGCGGATTATATTCTGACGCCGATGGCAGGCGGCGCTTTGATCCAGCAAATGAACCTCCGTAACCGGTTGGGCAAGGTTTTAGCCGCCATCCTGGCGGGCAACGCACTTTTTCAGGTTATTTCCTGTTTCGGCGGGTGGATGGTGCGGATTGATGACAGCAACCATTATTCCCACGGCCCGTTGTACGGTGTTTATATTGCCGTGTATTTATCCGTGATCATGGTAATTCTGATCGACTTCGCCCTTTACGGAAAAAAATTTCAAAAGCAAAACAGAACCTCCCTTTTTGCCATCATGATCCTGATCTTTACCGGGATCGCGGCACAGGAATTGTTAGGAAGCGAATATCGCACCTCCTATATCGCGCTGACGATCGGGGCGGCTTTCCTGTTCATTCATTATTCGGAGTTTTCGCAAATGGTTTCCGATGATCGCCTTCGGGAGCAGGAAATTCAAATTTCAACCGACGCGCTGACCGGATTGCTGAATCGCTACGCCTATGCGAAAACATTGGAGAGTTATGACGCGGCGGAATATCTCCCGGAGGATTTTGCTGCCTTCTCGATCGACATCAACGGCTTGAAAACAGCCAATGATACCTTTGGGCACGCCGTGGGAGACGAACTGATCTGCGGCGCCGCCGCTTGCATCCGTCAGGTATTCGGTCAGGTGGGACATTGTTACAGAACCGGCGGCGATGAATTTATTGTATTTGCCAATCTGAAAAAAGAGCAGGCCGACGAGGCGCTCGAACACCTTGCGGAGCGATCCGGCCGCTGGGTCGGCACCGGGATCAAGGAACTGCATCTTGCGGCAGGGTACGCCTTGGCGAAAGATTATCCCGGAATCTCCGCGGAAAAATTGGTGATTGAAGCAGATCGCGCCATGTATACCGAGAAAAGCGTGTTTTATCGTGAATCCGGCAACGACAGGAGGCACAAGGTCTGCTCCGGCTAATGATCATGCTCGGGTCGCTCATCATCGCTGATATGTTTTTACAGGGCATGGAGGGTCGTTGTGAACAAAACTCACAAAAAGGTTCGTTTCGTTATCCTGATACTATTAGCAGTCGTGTTGGCGGCGGTTTCCCTCTCCCTCTGGATCGTTCACCGCATCCGGACGGAGGAAACGGGTTGTTCTCCTGGCATGATGAGGTGTTTGAACAAAAGGAACAGGAAACCCTGTTTCGCCTCATGCGGGAGCATGGATTAACGGAACTTTATCAAGACATTCCTCACGATACACCGGTTTCTCAGATCACAGATCTGTTAAAAGCGTGCAAGGCGCGCGGGATTCGCTTGTATTTGCTGATCGGGGAACCGGAATGGGCGCTGGATTCAAAGGCGACCGAACTTCGGGCGGAGATACAGCGTGCGGCGCTGATCGGATGCTCCGGCGTGATGGTGGATGTGGAGCCCGGCCCAACCGACGAATGGAAAGAAGACCGGGACGGCGTCATGACAACCATGACCAAAGCATTCTTACAAGGAAAAGCCGCCGCGGAACAAGACGGGATGGAAATGATCGTCTGCCTTTCCTGGTATTACGATGATTACGGCTACGATGCAGAATTGGAAAGGCTTGTTTCAGAAGGTTGCGACGCGCTTGCGATCATGAATTACAATCGCGAAGATGAAAGTGGGCAGATTGAAACCGAAGCGGCGCTTTGCCGGGAATACAAAAAAGCGCTGATCAATATTTACGAACTGCAAGAAGTCGGGGAATATGATTTGGAAGAAATTCATACCTACCGCGAAGTCGGCCTGCCGACCTTGCGGAAAAACTGGAACACACTGCGGCAGGCTTTCCCGGATCAGGAACTCTCCGTGGCACTGCATGATTACCGGGCGTTGAAAGAAATGGCCGGAACGGAAACAAATGAATAAAAAACAAGGGCAAACCCGCCAAAAGGCGGTGACGCAAAGCAATAGTGTCTAAACGGTTTTGACCGCATGACTGACTGGCTGCAACAACTCTTTTGTTGCGGCTTTTTTTGTTTGTTAGGGGGTATATATGAATCGCGTTCTCAGAGAAGAGAAAAAATTTCTGATCAACATCGAGGATTTTTTGCGCCTGAGCCATAAGCTGGAACAGGTAATGATACAGGACGGGCACAACGGTACCCACGGATATGTGATCCGATCCCTGTACTACGATACCATCTATGATCAGGATTATTTCGAAAAAGCCGCCGGCACGGAACTGCGCCGAAAAATGCGCCTTCGCATTTACGATCCCACAGCAGACTTTGCCATGTTGGAGATGAAGCAAAAGCAAGGCATCCAGCAACTCAAACGGTCGCTCCGCGTTTCGCGCGAGGACGCCGAAGTGCTTTGCCGGGGGGATTATTCGCCGCTTCTTCACTATGAAGAGCCTTTTGCCGCCGAATGCTATGCCATGATGCAGGCGCGGTGCTATCGCCCGGTCACGATTGTTGAATACCATCGAAAGGCATTCATCGCCAAGGAAAACAAGATCCGGGTAACTTTTGACAATCAGATCGTTGCCACCGAATCCAACTTTGATCTGTTCTCACCGCGGCTGAACATGAATCCCGTGCTGGATAAATTCGATGTGGTGCTGGAAGTCAAATTCAACGGCTTTCTGCTCGACTATATTCGCAGGCTGATCAACGATATTGACCGCAGCGAACTGTCGGTCAGTAAATATGTTTTAGCAAGACAAAACGCTTACCAAACACGGTTATAAAGGGGATTATCAACATGAGAGAGAAATTATTTGAACTGATTGAACGGCAAAACAACCTATCGGTGCAGGAGATCGCACTGAACATCGCGATGTCCGCATTGTTAGGTTTCGTGATCTACATTTCCTATTATATCAGCCATCACGGCACGATTTACAGCAAAAAATTTAACGCTTCGCTGGTCGTGCTGACCGTGCTGACCGGCATTGTGATGACAGTCATCGGCAATAATATCGCGCTTTCGCTCGGTATGGTCGGCGCCCTGAGCATCGTCCGCTTCCGCACAGCGATCAAGGATTCGCGGGATACCGTCTATATTTTCTGGACGATCATTGCCGGTATCTGCTGTGGCGTAGGCGATTATTCCGTAGCGTTGATCGGCTCCGCGGGAGTCTTTGTAATCCTGCTGGTGTTTGGGCTTATTAAAAACGATCATCGGATGTTGTTGATCATCCGCGGAAGCCGGTCAAACCAATCTACGGTGCAGGCAAAAGTATATCAGATGTTCAAGAAAAGAGCCATCCTTCGCGTACAGAATACAACCGAGGATTCTTTCGAACTGATTTATGAATTGTCACAGGCAACCATTAAAAAATCCGTGAAAGCCACTCATCAGATCAGCGATGAGATCTACCAGATCGGCAGGATCGAATATGTAAATCTGGTGATGCAAAACGATGAAGTTTCGAACTGAGAAAGGCGTAACGAATGAAGTATAAGTTGATCGGAGCCGCCTCCATTCTTCTTGCAGCGCTCCTCGCTTTGGAAGCATCGATCGTGCGGGCCAACCTGGCAGAGCACGCCCGTGTTCATCAACATCTTGCCGTCACGGAAAAAGAGCCGTGTTCTTTGGAGCACAGCGACGGAAACCTTTGCACGCATCTGCCTCTGCTCTCGATCGAAACCGGCGGCAAAACCATCCCCGGTTTACCGATCGGTGAAGACGATATTTTCGGAGAAGCGCAGTACGAAATGGCGGAAAACGGGGACAGCATGATCGCCGTTCACATGAATGTTTTTGACAGTGCGACCTCGTATAATCACCCGACGGATACTCCCACGATCTCCACCGCCATAGAACTCCGCGTGCGCGGCCACTCCTCCCGCGAGTTCGGCAAGCCGCCGTTTCTTCTCAAACTGAGGACGGATGACGGTGCGGAGCGGGATGAAGCGCTGCTTGGCATGAGCGAACATAACGAATGGGCGCTGCACGGGCCGTTTCTGGATAAATCGCTGATCCGCAACTACCTTTTCTACAATCTCAGCGGTGAAATCATGGATTACGCGCCAAACTGCCGCTTTTGCGAATTGATCCTGGATGGGGATTACAAGGGGATCTACCTTTTGGTGGAAACCGTAACAGCGGGGGAAGACGGCCGCCTCCCCATCATCATGAAAAAGAAGAACAGCCGGCTTTCCGGCTATCTGCTTCGCATTGACCGCCCGACCGAAGCCGATCTGGCAACCTTGCGGGATGTGGATGTTTATTCGGAGCGAACCTATATTCAACATATGGATGTGGCGATCCGGTATCCCGGCAAGGGGCATTTAACGGAAGCGGTCATGAAAACGATCGAAAAGGACTTCTCTCTTTTTGAAAAATCCATATACTCTTATGACTACGACTCCGGGGATTACAATTATCGGACATTCCTGGATGTGGACAGTTTTGTGGATTATTACATCATCAATGCCGTCAGTTCCAATATGGACGCCGGGCGTTTTTCCACCTTCCTTTATAAAACGATCGCCGGAAAATACAAACTCTGCGTGTGGGACTTCAACAACTGCTGTAACAACTTTGTAGATGACGAAACCGATGAAACTTTTGACGGCATCCGCAGCGCCGTGTATTTCAATATGCTGTTCCGGAACCGGAAGTTTGTAGAACAGGTGATCGCGCGGTATCACACTTTAAGAAAAACATTCCTGAGCGAAGAATATCTCAAACAATATATCGACGAAGTTCTGGCTTTTCTCGGCGACGCCATTGAGCGCGACAGTGCCCGGTGGGCAGACTATCTTACCAGTGATCCGTTGATGGATCCGGAAGGCAAGGGGCGCAACCCCCACTCTCAGGCCGAGGCGGTGGCGATGCTTGAAGACAATCTTTTCAGCCGCATGAATTGGATGGACGAAAATATCGACTATTTACTGCAATTCTGCGCCGGCTCCGCCAATAAGAAATACAGCGAACTTCCGAACTGATCGCCGGAGGAAATCATGCTATGACGATGAAAAAATTTATTATTTTGGTGATCGTGCTGATCCTTTTCTATATCGCGGTCGATACGATGTATTACAGTTTCGGGATCCACATCAACCTCGACCCGGATCGCCCGGTGACCACCTTTGTGAAGACGGAAGGCAAAACCATCCTTCTTGACAAGGGGGACGGCTATCAGCCGTTTGAGATCCGCGGAGTCAATATGGGCTCCGGCGAGCCGGGAAAATGGTCAACAGACTATGGGATCGATCATGACACCTATTACCGCTGGTTCGGGTTGATGCAGGAAATGGGCGCCAACACCCTGCGGATATACTCTGTACAAGAGGACATCTTTTACAACGCCTTTTATGATTATAACACCGATCGGGTGAAGGCCGGAGCGGAACCGCTTTGGCTTTTGCACGGCGTTTGGGTGAACGATTACACGCAGTTTTCTCATTTGGATATGTATACGCATGAATTCTTAGAAACCCTGATCAACGACAGCAGAACCATGGTGGATGTGATTCACGGCAAACGCGACCTGGTGCTGGGGCGCCTTGCCAGTTCCGGCAGCGGCTCCTACCGGAAAGACATCTCCCCTTGGGTGATCGGGTATATTTTGGGCGTGGAATGGGAGCCGGAAACCGTGATTTATACCGATCAGATCCGCGAAGGCGAGCCGCCCTATCAAGGCAAGTATATGTATGCAAC
>CACXFE010000181.1 GCA_902766855.1 Oscillospiraceae bacterium
AAAGGTCAGATTTTCGGTTTCCGGTAAATAACCGGCTTGCGAACTTCGGATATGTGCGTTCATCCAGTGATCGGGGCGCTGTTCGTAAGACCAGGCGTACCCCGAAAAGCGAAAGAGATTCCCGTGTACGCGGATATTTTTCATTTCGCTGTAAATCCCGCTGCGTTCCACCGTGGTGGTAAAAAATTCCAACCCGTAATAGCAATTTTCAATCAGATTTTCCGCGATGTCAAGATCACGGTAAAACGTTTCCACCTTGGCGCTTTTCCAACTCTGGAAGGTAACGCCGGCGTCATAACATTGATACACCCAATTTTTTTTCACTGTGATCTGCTGCACGCCCAACTGCATTTCAATGCCGTTGCCGTACCGCGTGGTGTCAAACTGGCGCGAGCCGCCGATAAAGCCGATCTCGCAGTTGGTAATCGCGGCGTGGTGTGTGTCTTTGGTGAGAACCACACCGTGTGCCCCGGTATACCGCAGGCAAAGGTTATCCGCCGCCGCGTTGGATTTCACCTGCAGCAAATCCCGCCGCTGGCCGATTTCGATGCTTTCAAAATCCGCCGCCGGATCGCCCGTGTAAAACAAATAGAGGATTTCTTTTTCCTCATCGTACATATAATCGTAATCGGCGGTAAGTTCCGCCTTGTCCCATTTTTTCACACCCAGCGGGTATGTTTCGTCAAACACGATCAATCCCACATTGCCGCCGGGCAAAGAAATTTTCCAGATACCGCCGCTTTCGTTTTCCCATATGCCGGGCACCGCGTAATTCCGGGCGGAACCGTACAGCCGCGGTTTGTCTCCCACACCGTAAGCGCCGAAAATCACGCCATCTTCCACCGTGAGAGTGCGTGCGCCCACATGCCACACACCGCCCCGTTCAAACAGAACCGCGTCTCCCGGGCGCAAATCTTCGGGAATTGTAAGCGGCGCGTTTTTCGCGATATAAAACCGTCTGCCCGTGATCGGGTATTTGTCTTCCGTGTTTTCCGCCGCCAGAATACTTGCCCGAAGGTCTTCTGCCTGCGTTTCGGCGCCGCCGTGAAAACGCTTGGCGGCATTATATCCCGAACTGTTTGTTATTTTCTTCATTTCGCTGGTTCCTCTTTTCCTGCTTTCTTACACGGTGATCGGGAAGGCTTTCTTGCGGGCGGATGTTGACATCCGCCCCTACAAATTTTCAATAAAATTTGCAAACAATTTTCTATCCCGCCATTGCGAAGGTGCGGGCGCACCTTCGCAATGGCAAAAGATTTCAGTGTTTATGTCATGCCTTTATTTCGGCAATAACGTGAAGGTAGAATATGCTTTCGCTTATTCTGCCGCGGCGGCTTTCTTGATCTTCACCAGATCCAGAAGAGTGATGGCGCCGTCGCTGTCCATGTCGTCATAGGGGTTTCTGATCGCGGTGGTATCCTCCGCGCCGAGCAAAAGTTTCTTAACACGAACCAGACGGGTGGCATAACCGGCGAGGGAATCAAACGCCTCGTTGTCGATCAACTGCATATCCACCACTTCGCCGTTGACGCGGGACCACATGCCGTTCTTGATTTCCGCCATGCCGTGTACTTCGTCACTGACGATCGAATCGGTCGTAAGCGGTTCCAACAGGTTGTAGCCGACGTATTGACCGCCTTCATAGCGGAATAACTGCACGTCGTCATAGAACACTTCCGGCAAATTGCCGTAGTTCCCGATCAGAACGCCGAGGCCCTGCTGTGCACCCCAGAAGGTCTGCTCGAACACCAGGTAATCGCCTTCCACACCGACAAAGGCCGGAACACGGGTGTTGCTGCTGGGGAGATTCTGGCCGAAACGGATGCAATAATAATCCTTACCGGATACCAGATATCTCTTGATGCGCAGGCGATAGGTGCCGGGGTTGCCGCCGAGGAGTCTAAAGTGATTGTCTTTATACACCAGCAGTTGATAATTGTCGGTTGCCGGGAAATACAAAGCGGTACTTTCTCTCGCGGCAGGATTGAAATAATTGGTCGGCAGTTCATCGGTGTAAAGCGACGAAGAAGAATACCCGATGGTGTTCCAGGTTTCCTCGATCGCGGTATCCGCGGAAGAAAGATCAAGCGTGAAATTATTGATGCCGGCAATCAGGCTGTCGCCCGTTTCTTCCCCGGCGACAACCGCTTTCAGGGTAGCATTGCCGATGGAAGCAACCGCGGTAGCGGAATCGTTGCCGATATAAATTTCCAATTTCTCCGCCGTTGCCGCGGTGGTGAAGGTCACCGTCCATTTGCGCGCCGCATCGTCATAATTCGAAGTGCCCGCCACTGCCACATCGTCCAGTAAAACGGCGATACCGTCTAACTGGTTGGCATAATACGCACGGTAATCCACCGTGAG
>CACXFE010000182.1 GCA_902766855.1 Oscillospiraceae bacterium
CTTGCTGTTTTGGATATTATGATGCCGGAAATTGACGGATGGGCTTTGACCAAAGAAATTCGCAAAACCAGCCCGCTTCCGATCATTATGCTTTCGGCACGGGCGGAAGAATTCGATCTGCTGACCGGCTTTGAGGCAGGCATTGATGAATATGTTACCAAACCGTTTTCTCCGGCGGTTTTGGTGAAACGGGTGAATGCTCTTGTGCGCCGCTCGACCGATGGCGTTTTGCAAAAGCCGGAACCGGTCAAGGGGCTTGCCGTGGATCATGACGCCTTTTTGGCGTATATCGACGGGGAACCTTTGGAACTGACCTTGAAAGAGTTTGAATTGCTGTGTTATCTTTATGAGAACGCCGGCAGGGTGTTGACCCGCGATCAACTGTTGAATGCCATTTGGGGCTATGATTATGAGGGAGATGCCCGCACGGTGGATTCCCATATGGCGCGATTGCGCGCAAAATGCGGGAAATACGGCGCGGCGCATCTGAAAACCATATACGGAATGGGGTATAAACTTGAAGTTTAAAGGGATGCACAATAAACTCTGGTTTCACCTGTTTTGCAAAATCGCGGTCATTTTTGCGGTTTTTGTGCTGGTGCTTTCGCTTTCCGATGTGTTGTTGTTAGTGCGCTTTTTTACTTTTAAAGAGAAGAAAGCGTTGGGAGAACAACTCGCGGTGGTGGAAACGCTGGATATGGAAGACGCCACAGCGGTATCGGGGGCACTGTCAAAAATCAATGATCAATATCATTTCGATGTGGAAATTTACACGCCTTCCGGCAGGATCGTTTATACAACTCACGGCGGCCAGATGATGGACTATTTTGCTTTGGGCGGCATCGCCGGATTTATGATGACGCATGAAGAAATGGTCCCCGTACAATCCGAAACGCGTGGGGACGGGGCGGTTTTTGAAAAAGCGGTGCGGCAATTTGATCAAAGCGAGTTTTTGCTTTGCCGCAAACAGTTGAGCAACGGAAACTATGCGGAATTGCGGATCCAAATGCAGTTGATCGCCAATTCCGCCGCCATGGCGAATGAGTTTATTGTGATCGTTTCGGTCATCTGCTTTTTGTTCTCCATTCTGTGGGTGTTCCTGTTAGCCCGTAAGGTATCCGCCCCCATTGCGGAAATGAACGAAATTACCCGCGATATGGCGGATTTGCGCTTTGATCGTACCTTGCGGATAGAGCGGAAAGACGAAATCGGGGAATTGGCAACTTCGGTCAATGAACTGTCCGCCTCGCTTTCAAGCGCCTTGCAGGATTTGAACGAGAAAAACCGCCAACTCATCAGCGATATTGAAGCCCAGCGAAAATTGGATGAAATGCGGCGCGGCTTTGTGGCCAATGTTTCTCATGAATTGAAAACGCCGATCGCCATTATCAGCGGATACGCGGAAGGGCTGAAACTGAATGTCAGCCCTGCTTCGCGCGAGGAATACTGCAATACCATTATTGATGAAAGCCGGCGGATGAATGAGTTGGTCGTCAGTATTTTGGAACTTTCCCGGTATGAGGCGGGGCAGATCCCGCTGAACCGGCAGAATTTTCCTTTGCGGGAAATGTGCGGCGAGATGCTGGCGCGCATGGTGCCTGACCGCACGGTTACAACCGAGAACCTGATCCCGCCGCAAACGATTCTGTTCGCGGATCAAACGCAGATCGAACAGGTTTTAAAAGCCTACCTTGAAAATGCGGCGGCGCACACACCGTCAGGCGGCAAGATTACCGTTACCGCGGAGGAAACAGGCGATCTTGTGAAAGTTTCGGTACAGAACACCGGCAGCAGGATCGACGAAGCGATCATGCCCCAAATCTGGCAAAGTTTTTACCGGGGTGAAACTTCGCATAAGCGGGAAAGCAGTCGTTTCGGGTTAGGGCTTTCCATTGTTTCGGCTATTGTCAAAATGCACGGCAGGCAATGCGGCGTTTATAATACGGAGGAAGGCGTTTGCTTCTGGTTTGAGGCGGACAAAGGCAAAAAAGAAGAATAATAAACGGAAAAAGATGCGCGGCAACCACAGTGGTGGATCGCCGGAAAAACAAAAATGGCGCCGAAATCGGCGCCAAGTGGTTGATTTTGGTTTTTCGACAGACTGAATTGCGCCGTTTTCGGCGCAATTTTTTGTTGATTCCGGTTTTTCGGCATACTTCTTATTTGCCGGGATAGTGTTTCCGTTCCACGGGGAAGCCGATCGGTCTTCCCTTGGCATAAAATTGATAATCGCGGTCATCAATTTCCCGCATGACACGGCAGGGGTTTCCAACCGCTACAACGCCGGCCGGAATATCTTTGGTCACTACACTGCCCGCCCCAATCACCGAATGATCCCCGATCGTAACACCGGGAAGGATCACCGCGCCGGCGCCGATCCACACGCCGTTTCCGATATGGATAGGCAGATTGTACTGAAAGACTTGTTCACGCAATTCCGGGCATATCGGATGTGTTCCGGTGGCAAGGGTGACATGCGGCGCAATCATGACATTGTCCCCAATGTAAATATCGGTATCATCCACAATCGTGAAACCGAAATTGGCGTAAAAATGGTCTCCCACATGGAGATGACAACCCCAATTTGCGTAAAACGGCGGCTCGATATAACAGTTTTCCCCCATTTCCGCCAATACTTTTTGAAGGATTTCCGTGCGCTTTTCCGTTTCGCCGGGGCGGCTGTGATTGAAATTGTATAGTAACTCTTTGCAGGCGTCTGCTTTTTCTTGCAGTTCATGCGGCACGCTCTCCATCGAGCAATCGTATAAAGCGCCGCTTTTCATTTTTTCAAGATAAGTCATGGCTTTATCCTTTTTCAAAAATGATTGAAGGGTTATTCCGGGAAGAAGTGTTCTTCCACAGCGGCACAGAGATAATGATAAATCGGCAAATGCAGTTCTTGAATTTTAAAGGTTTCCTGTTCCGGTGCGATGATGGCAATATCGGCGATCTCCCGCAGTTTTCCGCCGGATGCCCCGGTCAATCCGATCACCGTCATGCCAAGGGCTTTGGCAACTTTGGCTGCGCCCATCACATTTTTGGAGTTGCCCGAAGTGCTGATGGCCAGCAAAACATCCCGGCTGTCTGCCAAAGACATCAAGGGTTGTGCATACAGCAGTTCCGGGTCAACATCGTTGCAAAAAGCGGAATTTAAAGCGGTAAAAGCAGGCAGAGGAATGGCAGGGAGCGCCCCTTGCAATTTACTGAGCAGAGTTTCATCCGCCAAAGGGCAGTTCTGCCGCATGGCGGTCTTCAATTCATCGGAGAGCGGGCGCTTTTTTAAAAAGCCTTTCATCAATTCTCCCGCGATATGGTCGCAATCCGCACAGCTGCCGCCGTTGCCGCACAATAAGAGGTTTCCACCCGCTTCGTAACAGGCGATCAGGCAATCTCGCGCTTGCTCAATTTCAGTTTGGCAGCAAGACAAAGCAGGGTAGCGTTCTAATAATTCCTTTAACAATTTTCTTCACACTCCAACCGATTTCAAAATGCAAGGAAGATAAAAGTTTATGGCAAAAGCGCGGTGGCGACCGCGGCATAATCCCCGATCTGTTCGCCCAATGCCGCCGGGACCACCTCACAGCAAGCGACGGAAAGAGGGAGGGCTTCCCGCTCGATTTCCGCTTTTGCGGTTTCCCATAACAGATCGCGCGAGCGCGCAAAAACACTGCCGATCACAATACGCTGCGGGTTTAACAGATCGATCAATACCGAAAGACCTTTGCCTAAGTGTTCCCCGCAGATCCGGTAAACCGAGAGGGCGGTGGGATCCCCTGCGCGCGCCGCCTCCGCCACGGATTTTGCCGTGATTTCCGAAGGAAGCATCCCGCGTTTGTAATAGGAGGGCTCTTTTCCCACCTGTATTTGCTCTAATGCTTTCATATAGCCTAACTGCGCAATGCCGGCGCCGCTGCAAAAGCCTTCAAAGGAGCCGGCTTTGCCGTAACCGACCGGGCCGAACGACTCTAAACGAATGTGGCCTGCTTCGCCGGCGTTATCATTGGTGCCGCTGTAAAGTTGGCCGTTTAAAATCAAGCCGGCACCCAGCCCGGTTCCAAAAGTCATAAAAATCATGTTTTCGCAGCCTTTTCCCGCGCCGAACTTCCATTCCGCTACCGCGCAGGCATTGGCGTCATTCTGTAAATGCACCGGCACATGGTAGTGGTTTTCGATTTGAGAAACAATCTGCACATGATTCCAACCCGGCAAATTGGGCGGCCCCATGATCACGCCGGTTTTGGAATTGAGCGGCCCTCCACAGGAAATTCCCACAGCGTCCGGCCGCACTCCGGGGCAAAGCCCGTCTGTCAAAGCCATCAACCGATCGATCATGCTTTCCGGGGAAATAGAAAGATCGGTAGGGCAAACCTGCTTTTTGTTAAAAAGAATATTGCCGCCGTTAAAAACGGCGGACAATACGGCGCATTTTGTGCCGCCGATATCAAACCCAATAATATTCATGGATATAACCTACTTTTTCTCTTTGACACCGTAACCGTAACTGCGGCAATACTTTTTATAGTATTTTCCGTTTTTCGGATCGGTATTGTTCAAAACCACGCCTAAAATCCGGCAACCGCTTTTGGTCAGTTGGGTTTTCACATCCAATGCGTCGCTTGCGTGAATCTTGCCTGCCGAAAGAACCATGATGGCGCCGTCCGCCACAGAGGCGATCACGGCTGAATCAATCACAGAGCCGAGCGGCGGGGAATCGATGATGATATAGTCATAATTGCCGCGTGTTTTGGCAAGCAAATCTTTAAAGCGATCCGACCCCAGCAATTCTACCGGGTTCGGGGGAAAATGCCCGCTGAAAATAATATCAAAATTGGGGATTTGAGTGTTATAAAGAATCTGAGAAAATTCCGCTTGCCCGGTGAGATACTCTGAAAGACCGAACATTTTGTTATTCCGGATCGCGCCGCGCAAAAGCATGGATTTTCGCATATCCGCGTCGATCATCAGGGTGCGTTTGCCGGCATCGGCAAGGCTTTTGGACAGTTCGGAAGAAACGGTGCTTTTGCCTTCGTTTTCATTGCAGCTTGTAATGACGACCGTTTTCACATCCGCTCCGCAAAAGAAAAGGTTGGTGCGGAGAGTTTTATAGGTTTCGTTGCTTAAATAATCGCCGCTGGAGCCGGTGAGGAAATTCACCTTGCCGGCGCTTTGATAATCATTCAGTATGGAATATTCGGGTGAAGATTCAGGTTTCAAATGTATCATTCGCCTTTCTGAAAGAAGGTAGCAGAACGCGGCAATTTTGAAGATAGCTTTAACGGGCAGGCGCTGCGTTTTGCTTCATCGCTTGATTATGATTTGCCGGATCGTGCGTTTTTATTTTGATTATAAGGAATATTCGCCAAAACCGAAAGTTGCAGATATTTCTGCACATCGTTCGAATCTTTGATTTTATCATCAAAAAACGCGATGGCCAGCACAAAAAGCCCGTAAATGACCAAGCCGAGTATGATACTGTAAAGCAGATTTCGTGACACATTGGGCACCGAGGGGGCTTTGGGCAGGTCGCCGTTGCGGATGATGGTGATCCGATCGATCCCGAGCATTTCCACGATTTTTTCCTGCGAGATTTCCAGCAGATAATTGACGATTTTTTGGGAATCTGCGGCACTGGGCGTGCGAACCATGATTTCAATAAACCGCGTATTGTCCGGGGTGTTTACCGTGATGCAACTGACCAGTTGAGAAGGGGAATACTTATTTTGCATTGCCACCGCCACATCGTCTAAAATGGCACGGTCATGAATCAGGTTTGAATAGTCTTTGGCTAAATAAGTGGAAATGGCGATTTCACCGCTGGTGATATTTTGCTCATTCTCTTTGTTTTGAATGTAAATTTTCCCATAAGAGTCAAAAAGCGGCGTAACAATAAAATAGGAGTAAATCAGCGAAAGAATGCCGCAAAGAAAAACAATCGCAACGCCGAGAAACCATTTTTGCAGGGCGATGAGGATAATGTCTTTTGCATTGAGTGCATTTTTCGGGGCTGAATTGTTCAAAGCCATAACCAATCTCCGTTCGTTTCAACAATTACTTACTTATTGTAACATAAAACAACAAAATATGCAAGAAAAGGAAGCGCTATTTTAAGAAGCCGTTGATGATTTGCTCTTCCGCTTGTTTTTCTGTTAATCCGAGGGTCATCAACTTCATCAGTTGATCTCCGGCGATTTTACCGATGGCGGCTTCGTGGATCAAAGAGGCGTCAATATGATTGGCGGTAATCTCCGGAATGGCGCAAACGCGGCCGTGATCCATGATGATCGCGTCACATTCGGTGTGCCCGTTGCAAATATTATTCCCGTTAATTTTCGATAAGAAGCGCTGAAAAGAATCTTCTTTTGCAACCGAACGGGAAATGACATTTGCGCTGGAATGTTCGCCGTCAAGATCAACCGTAAAATCCGTTTCGGCGGTTTGTTTGCCGCTGGTCATGATTTTTTCACGGATGACGATCGTGGCATGCGCGCTCAACCGGGCTTTGGTAACACGGGTGGTGGATTGAATGCCCTCGATCTGGGTGGTTTCCATTTCCATCGAGCCGCCTTCCGCGATGTTGACGATCGTGGTGGGATTCATATTGTTTTCCCCGGTGCCGCTGCCCGCACCGTAATGTTTTTCCACATATTTTACTTTTGCGTTTTTTCCGATAAAGAAGGAATGAATCCCGTCATGCCGGGATTCTTCGCTGCCGCAATTATGAATCCCGCATCCGGCGATAATGGTCACATCCGCGCCTTCCCCGATGATGAAATCGTTGTAAACCAGGTCGCTCAACCCCGTTTGGCTGATCAGGACAGGAATATGCACCGTTTCGTTTTTGGTGCCGGGTTTAATGATGATGTCGATCCCGGGCTTGTCCGTTTTGGTTTTGATATCAATATTTTCGGTCACATGGCGATCTGCCAACTGCCCGTTGGCGCGAATATTGTAGGCGCCGCCGGTCGTTTCGTCCATATCGGCGATGATTTTTAACAGTTCCCGTTCTGTTTGATTCATATCTGTTCTCCCTCCGCCGTGATATGGCACCCGGTGCTGATATTGCCAAGCAAACCGGGCAGGATTTCTTCCTTGCTGCCTTCTTGCAGTACTTCGCCGTCCCCTAAAACGATCACATGATCCGCAATATTCAAAATCCGTTCCTGATGAGAAATAATCAGAATGGTGCCGTTCAGGGTGCGGCGCATTTTTTCAAACACTTTGATCAGGTTGTTGAAACTCCAAAGATCAATGCCGGCTTCCGGCTCGTCAAAAATGGAAATTTTGGTACCGCGCGCCAATACGGTGGCGATTTCGATCCGTTTCAGTTCGCCGCCCGAGAGAGAGGAATTGACCTCCCGGTTAATATAATCCCGCGCACAAAGGCCGACCTGCGATAAATAATCGCAAGCCTCGGTCAGTCCGATCGACTTGCCGGCGGCAAGACCGATCAGGTCATACACCGTCATGCCTTTGAAATGCACCGGTTGTTGAAACGCAAAACTGATGCCTTTTCTTGCACGGTCGGTCACGGATAGGTCGGTAATGTCTTCACCGTCTAATAAAATCCGCCCGGAATCGGGGCGATGAATGCCCGCGATCAATTTCGCAAGGGTGGATTTTCCGCCGCCGTTCGGCCCGGTCACCGCAACAAAGCCTTTGTCTATTTTCAGCCCGATATTTTTTAAAATTTCTTTTTGCGCGCCGTCTGATTCGGCGCTGAAAGAAATGTTTTGTAATTCTAACATAACTTCCTCCGAGCGATCGCTGCGTTTGCCGCATGAATGGCGGCTGTTTTTTGATTTTCTTTGTTTAAAAATGCGGGCAACAGGGAAAAAGAGGATCACTGTCGCCCGCCCGAAATAAATTTTTAATTGTTTCTGGAGCCTCTGCGATCTCTGCCGCGACCCGGTCTTGATCTGCGGGGAGCCTCTTCTTCGCCATCGTCTTCTACCACGGCGCCGTTCACTTCCACCAGGGCGTCCCTTCTGGAAAGATTGATGCGACCCTGATCGTCGATCTCGGTTACTTTGACCAGCACCTGATCCCCGACGGTGACAACATCTTCTACCTTTTCCACACGCTTGACATCCAGTTTTGAAATGTGAACAAGCCCTTCTTTACCGGGGGCGATTTCCACAAAGGCGCCGAAAGACATCAGCCGGGTGACTTTGCCGTTATAGATCGCGCCGATTTCGGGATCGTTCGCAATCAATTCAATGATCGAGATGGCTTGCGCGGCTTTGTCCACATCCAGACCGGATACAAATACATGCCCGTCTTCCTCAATGTTAATGGCGCATTCGCACTGCTCTTGGATGGATTGAATCACCTTACCTTGCTTGCCGATCACATCGCCGATCTTATCGGGGCTGATTTGGGTGGTCAGCATCTTCGGAGCATAAGGCGAGAGTTCTTTTCTCGGCTCTGCGATACATTTCAGCATCACTTCATCTAAAATATAATCGCGTGCCTTATGGGTTTTGGCGAAGGCTTCTTTGATGATTTCGGGGGTAAGACCGTGTACTTTCAGATCCATTTGAATCGCGGTGATGCCCTTATGGGTACCCGCCACTTTAAAGTCCATATCGCCGTAGAAATCTTCCAGCCCCTGGATATCGACCATGGTCATAAAATCGCCGTAAACGCCTTCGTCCCCGGTGATCAATCCGCAGGAAATGCCGGCTACCGGCGCTTTGATCGGCACACCGGCCGCCATCAAAGCAAGGGTGGAGCCGCAGATGGAACCCTGCGAGGTAGAACCGTTGGAAGAAAGCACTTCCGAAACCACGCGGATTGCATAGGGGAAGTCTTCCACACTCGGGATCACAGGGAGAAGCGCACGCTCCGCCAAGGCACCGTGACCGATTTCGCGGCGGCCGGGCCCGCGGGAAGGCTTGGTTTCTCCAACCGAGTAGGAGGGGAAGTTGTAATGATGAATATACCGCTTGGAAACTTCTTCATCCAAACCGTCTAACTTCTGAGCGTCGCTGATCGGAGCCAAAGTAGCGGCGGAAAGAACCTGCGTTTGCCCTCTGGTGAACATACCTGAGCCGTGTACGCGGGGGAGCAGGTCGATCTGGGCGTTGAGCGGGCGGATCTCATCGATTCCGCGGCCGTCCACACGCTTTTTCTCGTTCTTTAACCAGTTGCGCACCACATGCTTTTGAACCAGATAAAGGATTTCATCGATCTTGCCTTCGCAGCCTTCAAACTGCGCATCATATTTTTCATGGACAGCGTTGTAGATCGGCAGAAGCGCCTCGTCGCGCACGCGCTTATCATCCGTGTCCAAAGCCTTTTTCACATCTTCGATACAGAACTCTTCGATCTCGGAAAGAATGGCGGGATCGGGATCGTTCGAAATAAATTCAAATTTCGGTTTGCCGATCTCGGCCACAATGCCTTTGATGAATTTCACAACGGCTTTGTTTGCCTCGTGCCCTGCCATGATGCAGTCAAACATCAGATCGTCCGGGATCTCATTCGCGCCCGCTTCGATCATGGCAACCAGATCCTCTGTGGAGGAAACGGTAAGATTCAACTCGGTTTTTGCGCGTTGTTCCAAAGTGGGGTTGATGATGATCTCACCGTCTACCAACCCGACATTGACACTGGAAATCGGGCCGTCCCACGGAATATCGGAAATGGCGATCGCGGCGGAAACACCGATCGCGGCGGCCACTTCGGGGGAACAATCCGGATCGACCGACATCACCGTTGCCACCACGGAGCAATCGTTCCGCATATCTTTCGGGAAGAGGGGGCGAATCGGGCGGTC
>CACXFE010000183.1 GCA_902766855.1 Oscillospiraceae bacterium
AATCCGCTTTATCATTGGACGGCGCTGGAACTGAAACGCTATTTTGATATTGATTTGCCGTTGAACGAGAAAAACGCCAAGGAAATATGGGATATTTGCAATGAAAAATTAAAAGGGGATGACTTTTCGGCCAAAAACCTCATTCGCCGCTCGAATGTTGAGGTGATCTGCACCACCGATAACCCGTATGACGATCTGCGCTATCATGAGCAGTTAAAAGATTTTGAAACCAAGGTCATTCCGGCGTTTCGCCCTGACCTTACGGAAATCAAAGGGGACATCACCGACCGGATGGATTATTTCGCCGCCCACGGATGTAAACTTTCCGACCATGCGATCGACGAAATTCACGATGAATTGATTGAAAAAATGGTGTTTTTGGGCAGAGAGTATGCCAAACGCGGCTGGACTATGCAGTTGCACATCGGCGCTTTACGGAACAACAATACCCGGATGTTTGAAAAATTGGGGGCGGATACGGGCTTTGACTCCGTCAACGATTTCGAGATCGCCAAAGGTCTTTCCAAATTGTTGGATACGCTCGAAAAAGAAGACGCGCTTCCGAAAACGATCCTCTATTGCTTGAATCCCAAAGACAATGCGGTGCTTGGCACCATGCTCGGCAATTTCCAAAAAGGGCCGACGCCGGGCAAACTGCAATTCGGCTCGGGTTGGTGGTTCAATGATAACCGCGACGGGATGGAAGAACAGTTGAAAACCCTTGCCAATCTCGGTTGTCTTGGCAGGTTTATCGGTATGCTGACCGATTCCCGCAGTTTTGTTTCTTACCCGCGGCATGAGTATTTCAGAAGAATTCTCTGCAACCTTTTGGGCGAGTGGGTGGAAGCCGGCGAGTATCCCGAAGATTATGAGGCGCTGGAAACGATCGTCAAAGGCATTTCTTACTATAACGCGAAAAACTATTTTGCTTTTTGACGGGGCGAACGGGATTCCTGCCGTTTGTTTTTAAAAAAGGCGGCGGATTGCCGGGTATCAAACGCAATGCGACCGCCGGGAATCAAATTTGATGAAATAAAAGAGGTCATAGTATCATGAAAGAAGAATCGTTGAAAAAACATTATGAATGGAAAGGAAAAATCGAGGTTTGCTCCCGCACGCCGGTGAAAAACAGCGCCGATTTATCCTTGGCATATACCCCGGGCGTGGCACAGCCTTGCCTGGAAATCCAAAAAGATTATAATCTGTCTTTTGAACTGACGCGCCGCTGGAATCTGATCGGTGTGATCACCGATGGCTCCGCGGTGCTGGGGCTTGGAAATATAGGGCCGGAGGCCGGCATGCCGGTGATGGAAGGCAAGTGCGTGCTGTTTAAAGAATTTGCGGGCGTTGATGCGTTCCCGCTTTGCATCCGCTCGAACGATGTGGATGAAATCGTCAATACGATTTATAATATTTCGGGCAGTTTCGGCGGTATCAATCTGGAGGATATTGCCGCTCCCCGTTGCTTCGAGATCGAAAGAAAATTAAAGGAAAAATGCGATATTCCGGTTTTTCATGACGACCAGCACGGCACGGCGATCGTCGTTGCCGCGGCGATGCTGAACGCATTGAAACTGGTTCAAAAGGATATTCGGGATATTAAATGCATAATCAACGGCGCGGGAGCCGCCGGCACCGCGATCGGAGAACACCTGATGAAACTCGGGCTGAAAAATCTGGTCATGTGCGATAAATTCGGGGCGCTTTGCAAAGGGATGGACGGCCTGTCCGACGCTCATCGGGCTTTGGCGGAAAAAACCAACCCGCATATGGAAAAGGGCAGCCTTGCCGAAGTGATTCGCGGGGCGGATGTGTTTGTGGGGGTTTCCGCCCCGAATATGCTCACCGCTGAAACAGTGGCGACCATGGCGGAAAAGCCGATCGTGTTTGCGATGGCCAACCCAACGCCCGAAATCATGCCGGACGAAGCAAAACGCGGCGGCGCCTATATTGTAGGTACCGGGCGGTCTGATTTCCCGAATCAGATCAACAATGTGCTTGCGTTTCCGGGGATTTTCCGCGGTGCGTTGGATGCGCGGGCTTCGGATATCAACGACGAAATGAAGATGGCGGCTTCGTATGCGCTGGCTTCTTTGGTTTCGGAAGAAGAACTTTCACCGGAATATATCTTGCCGAAGGCGTTTGACGGAAGAATTGCCGGGGCGGTTGCCAAAGCCGTGAAACAGGCCGCAAGGGATAGCGGCGTGGCAAGAATATAGGAACAACCGAAAGATTTCCCGGTTCGTTTTTTCGCTTTCCGCGTGCCGAAAATACGAATCGGGAAAAACTTGTAAAAAAACCTTGACGAAACGGGTTTTATATGATATAATGCTAATACCTCTAAAGGGTTCTTTTTTTTTGCAAAAGAAACCGGTTCCGTGCCTTTTGGCCGATATTGTGCAGTGCTTTCCGCAAACAACAATATATTGTATGCGGGCACGGTACGGCGAAGCGGCAGAACCGAGGGAGGCGTTTACTTTTACGGTGTCGCGCTTGCGCGGCAAACAAGGTAAAAGCAAAAAATATTTCCGTAAAGCGGGAGGTGCCGTTATGAGAGTTAAAATCACATTGGCTTGCAGCGAGTGCAAGCAACGCAATTACAACACCATGAAAAACAAGAAGAACGATCCTGATAGGCTTGAAATGAACAAGTATTGTAGGTTTTGCAGAAAGCATACCTTACACAAGGAAACCAAGTAGGAGGGAAGTCACATGAAAACGCTAAACAGAATCTGTCAGATTTTGGCGATCGCTTTTGCTTTGGGTTCTCTTGTGCTGTTCTTCACACATTTCGCCACGATCATCACCGGCGGCAACAATGCGGAACTGGTGGGCGCTCAACTGGCGTTCGGCAGTAAAATCAAAGTGGCCGGTACGGAATATAACATGGCGAAATCCACCGATATTTTGTTCTGCTTTTGGATGACGGTTTTGTCCCTCGTTTTGAGTGTCGTTTCCTTCAAATCCAAAACCGCGCGTTATGTTGCGCCGGGCGCCGGGCTGATCACAGCCGTGTACATGCTGGTTATTGCACTCAGCAATCCGTACAAGTTTGTGGATACCCGTCCGCTGCCGCAGATCGGCGGGGTTTCCTACGGTTCATTCGTTCTGTTCACGGCGATCGCGTTATGCCTGTTCACCGTTTTGGCGGTGGCCTATTTGCTGATCGATGATTACTTGGAAGTTTTGGCTTCCAAAGGGCAGAAACTGCCGATCGTGAAGCGGATCATTCGCTTCTTCCGTGACTATAAGAGCGAAGTCAAGAAGATCGTGTGGCCCGGTTTCAAGGATGTGGTTAAAAACACCGTGATCGTGTTGATTATGTGTTTGTTGATCGGTATCTTGATTTGGGTCATTGACTACGGTCTCGGTCAACTCTTGTCCCTGATCTTGGGCGTTTGACGGACCGGAGGGTAGTTATGGCGGAAACGGAAGCAAAATGGTATGTAGTGCATACCTATTCGGGATATGAAAACAAAGTGGCGAGCGATCTGGCTACCATGGTAGAAAGCCGCGGGATGCAGGATCTGATCCAGGATATTAAAATCCCGACCGAAATCGTCACCGAAATCAAAGAAGATAAAACGCGCGAAGTGGAGCGTAAGATTTTCCCCGGCTATGTTCTTATTAAAATGATCGTGACGGATGACAGTTGGTATGTTGTTCGCAACATCCGCGGTTGTACCGGGTTTGTGGGGCCGGCATCCAAGCCAGTTCCTCTCACCCCGGAAGAAGTTGCGGCGCTCGGCGTTGAAAAGCACAGCGTTGAGGTGGGATACGCAGAAGGGGATCATGTCAAGATCATCAGCGGTCCGCTGGAAGGGTATTCGGGCGTGGTTAAAACGGTTGACACAGCCAATAACAATGTGTGCGTTGTTTTGTCCATGTTCGGCAGAGAAACCCCGGTTGAATTTGAGTTAGACCAAATTTCTCTGGAAGATTGATTGTGAATATGCAGAAATGCTTATTAAGTATCCCGGATGGGATGCGCTGTCCCGGCACGGAATGTGCCACGGTGGGAGGGACGGAATATAGAACCGTTCCGCCAGGCGCGTAAGCGCTGTTACCACGAATAATGGAGGTGCTAATAAATGGCTCAGAAAATCACAGGTTATATTAAACTGCAAATCCCGGCAGGGAAGGCTACACCGGCTCCGCCGGTAGGTCCTGCTCTTGGTCAGCACGGCGTCAATATCATGGCGTTCACCAAGGAGTTTAATGAACGGACGAAGAATGACGCCGGCTTAATCATCCCGGTTATCATCACCGTTTATGCGGATCGTTCTTTCAGTTTCGTCACCAAAACTCCGCCCGCAGCGGTTTTGATCAAAAAGGCGTGCGGGATTGAGAGTGCTTCCGGCACACCGAATAAAACCAAGGTTGCCAAAATCACCAAAGAGCAGATCAAAAAGATCGCAGAAACCAAAATGCCCGACTTGAATGCCGCCAGCATTGAAACGGCTATGAGTATGATAGCCGGAACGGCTCGCAGCATGGGCGTGGAAGTAGTCGATTAAGTTCTCTCTTGTGGGAGGAAAATTCCGATTTAACCACTTATTGGGAGGTAAACAATGAAACACGGTAAAAAGTATAATGACAGCGCAA
>CACXFE010000184.1 GCA_902766855.1 Oscillospiraceae bacterium
AGGGCTTCCAGAATAATGCCGACCTCGCGTTTGTTGCTGTTCGATTTCGGCACGCCGAAAAGCGGTGCGTTATGATCGACCCCGCCGATATATGTTTTCTGTGATTCATCCATTTTCGGCATGGGAAGCACGCCGAAATCACTCTGCATATCCCGGAGCGGATGAAGCGAATGCTGATCCGGCATCAACAGATAGGAGAAAAACAGGCTCTTATCCGCCGTAAAGGTGAGCGCGGCATTATCCGATTGTTTGAACATCACCTTGTCGTCCCGGATAATTTTCGTCATTTTATTAAAGATTTTATAAGAAGCCTCGTTATTGCAGGCTAACGCCAATTTGCCGCTGGCGTCTGCCTTGTAGTATTCCCCGCCCATGGACATAAACATGGCTTTGGAGAAATCCCCTACTTCCGCCACAAGGCCCCATCTGTCCTTCTCGGAATCTACAACGCCGTTTCCGTCGAGATCACGCAGGGCGCCTTTGGCAAATTCGTTCCATTTGTCCCAAGTCCATTTGCCGCTTTTTACGATTTTGTACGGATCTTCATAATTCAATTCCGACCAGATTTTTTTATTGAAAAACATGACCCAAATTTTCTCGATATGCGTAAGGAAAGAACCGCTTGCCGCATAAACTTTGCCGTTCATCGTGCATTTCGGGATCACATTCTGATTCCACCACGGATTGGATAAATCCAACTCATCGAAGGTGGAAAGATCCGCCAACAGGTCTGCACCGATCAACTGCCCGAAAGTCCAGGTGGTGCTGACAATCAGATCCGCGGTTTTATCCCCCGCCATAATGCTCGGTTGAATCTGTTTGAACATCGCCGAAGGATCCACAACCTTCACTTCAATGTTGCAGTTATACGCTTCTTCCACCTCTTTGACAAGCGCCAGCGTTTTATCGTTGAGCGCCGTGCCGGATTCCGGATCGAAATGGGCTTTATCGCCGTCTAAAACCGTGAAGGTATAGCCGCCTAAATCCACCACGGTTTCTTCCTTCACTTTCTTCTCGGGCGTTTTGCTTTCCGTTCCTCCGCAAGCGGCAAGGCTGAACAAAAGCGCCAGACATAAAACCATACAGCCAATCCTTTTCATGAAAGATGCCTCCTTAAAATACAAATGTATTGATCGAATCCGCGGGTAATTCAAAGGAATAGGTATTTCCGTCTAAATCAAACTGCACGGTTTGGGGCTTCCGGAAAGCGTTTTGTGTTACCAATACCACGCTGCCGTCCGTATTGCGGAAAGCAACCGAATTGGAAGTCCAGTGCCCGGAAAGCACAAGCCTGACCGCGCCGGGTTTGATATAACGCGAAAAATGTTTCATGGTGTAATATTCGGGATTTAACCGGTAGTGGCCTTCTTCCACGGTGATCATGGAATTTTGTTTCCAGCCCCAGGTACTCATACCGCCCGCCGGTAAAACCGAGTTCCAATACACATAGGCTCTGACGCCGTATGTAAGATAATGACGGAACAGGCTGAAGATATATTTGGCATAATGCCAGGAGTTGCCGCCGTCACCGCACTCGTTTTCGGATTGGATGGTATAAATTTCCGGCCAACTCTCATGCAGTAAAGGCGCCAGCCCCTTCCCTGCCCATTGAAGGCCGAGCCCCGCTGTATAAGCGGAAGCCGCCGGATCATGCAGAAGCGCGTTGATATAATCGTTATACGATTCGATGATGCCGGAATTCAGCGTTCCGAGAAAAATCTTTGCCTTGATTCCTCTTTCTTTGAAGAGCGGGCCTAAATATTTGCCGATGAATTCAATAAACTGTTCGCCCGTCCATTTGCAGGAAGGAAATTTCTGATCGGAAAACGGTTCGTTCTGAACATGGACCGCTTCGATTTGGATTCCCTCGCGCTCATAGGCTTCTACAAATTTCGCAAAATACAATGCGTAGGCTTTTAAGTTTTCTTCATTCCATTTTAATGTGCCGAAATTGTATGCCCGCGGGAATTTCATCCAGGTGGGCGGGCTCCACGGCGAAGCAAAAAGCCGAATGGAACCGTTTCTTTTAAAGGCGGCTTTGATCATCGGAAGCAGGTACTTTCTGTCTTCGTCGATACTGAAATGCTCCATCGCGTAATCGCCTTCGGTTTCGTTGTAACTGTACCACCGTTCGGCAAAGTCGCTCGCCCCGATCGGCATACGGCAATAATTCAACCGCAGCCCGTCTTCTTCCGGCTTAAAAAGCAAATCCAACACTTTTTCATGATCTTCGTTTGAAAGTTGCTCCAACGCAATTTCGCACAATTCGTTAAAACAAGCGCCGAAACCGTCTAAAATCTGATCGGTCACCCCCGTCGCTTTCAGATCGGTTTTTTCTTCCGTTTCGGATGTCCGATACGGGATTTCTTTCCAAAATTCGTTTTCCTTACTGGAAAACCATTTTACCTGCTGCATGAAAGAACACTCCTTCTTTTTTAATTATACAAGAATTCTTGACTATGCGACAAGAAATATGTTTAATTTGACTGGACATTTTTTGTTGTCATCTTTTTCCATAAATGCGAATCAATAACAAACTTTAAAGGTTTTGATCTCAAATGGTCTGAATTTGATTTCCAAAGCCTTTCCGCCGCTTGTTCCGGGACAAAAATCGTCTATCAGCCGCGCGTTTGTTTCCAGCATATCCACCTCATAAACGGACACATTTTTCACAAATTCCAATTTTGTGGCGGTGTAACTTCCTTCCGCTTCATACAACCGGACGATATATGCTTTTCCGCCCTCTTCACACGGCTTGATCGCTTCGGCTAAAATATTGGGTTTCTCCACCGTAAACAGTTTTTCTAATTGCTTATCGCCGGCGAAATGCAAAATCGGATGATTTAACTCGTAGGCGGCGCGAATCGTGTTCTCCCCCGATAAAGCGCCCGGATGCGGATAGAAAGAATAGGTGAAGTGATGAACGCCCCGATCGCCGCGCGGATCCGGCTTGCACCCGCCTTTATGCAGAGTAAGCGCAATACAGGAATCCAGCACCGAAACGCCGTATTTGCAGTCGTTCAGCACCGCTACGCCGTAACCCGGTTCAGACAGATCGGTATATTTGTGATTGGAAACTTCAAATTTTGCCTGTTCGATCGCCGTATTGCGATTGACCGGGCGTTTGATATTGCCGTATTGAATCTCATGTACGGAATATTCTGCCAAAACGGAAGTATCAAATTCCACTTTCAACAAGCGGTGCTTATCGTTCCAATCCACGGTGGTTTCGAAATCCACCCTGGGATCGTCTGCATAGAATACCATATCCTGCCACAGGGTGGTTTTCGGTGAAATGCGGTAAGAAGTTCTGATGCGGAACTCCACCGCACCGTCGGCCACTACTTCAAAACTCAACAGTTCTGCGCAATCGGTCAGTTTCACATCCACATCGGCATTGATGTCCCAGCAGTCCCATGCGGCGGAAACCTCCTCCCCGAACAGGAAGGTGTTCAAACTGTGCCCGTTTCCGCGCAATTCCCTGCCGTTTCGCTTATCAATAAAGGAGGAAATGTACCCCTTTTGATCGAAAATGACGCTGGCAAAGGGGGTTTCCAGTACAGAATCCGCATAATGGAAAGGCGAATTTCCCTCGCGGTTTTCTTTGGTGAATGAGATGGTTTTGCACTCAAACGCACCGAGTTTTAAACCGGAAAGATGCAAAACGCTTTCCCCGTCCTGTTTTTCTATGATTTGCTGGTGAACAGCACCCCTCGGTAAATCGGCACAGGCCGTCACCGGCAGTTCGATCACATCGCTGCGCGCAAAGGAGAGCGTATTGAACAGCGTCATGGCGTTTTCCGCGTCCGAACACATAATATCCGAACAGATTTGCCCCGCGTCTTTGAGGATTTGGGTGGTTTCCCGGATGCTGCGGTCATGTGCTTCCGGGATGCAGGTGCCCGGCAAAATATCATGGAACTGGTTCATCAAAAGCGTTCCGACAAGGGGCGCGATCTTTTCGCTTGACGCCGCCTCCCCTTTCTGTACCGCTTCCATCACGGTGAGTAATTCGGCATTGCGAATGGCGATCTCCGCCTTTCGGTTGTTTCGCTTGATGGTATGCTGATTGGTCAGGGTGCCGCGGTGCAATTCCAAATACAATTCTCCGCGATAGGTAGCGGGTTTATAAAGGCTCTTTTCCAACTGAACCATGAAGTCGGTCAAAGAGGTATAATAGGCCTTCGGGCAACCTTCCAGATCGTGAATACGCGCCGCTGTTTCAAGCATGGCGTCTTCCGGGCCGCCGCCGCCGTCGCCATGGCCGAAGGTGACAAGCCTGGTATCGCTGACCGCCTTTTGCTGTAATTTATTCAAAACATTGGTCAGTGTTTTCGGTGAGGGGGCGCAATGAGTCACATTATGGTGGGTTAAAACTTTGGTGCCGTCAATCCCCTGCCAATAATAGGTTTCATAGGGGAAGCGGTTGCTTTCGTTCCAACTGAGTTTGGTGGTAAGAAAATACTGAACATGGCACCCTTTCATGATTTGCGGAAGCGCCGCGCTGTAACCGAAAGTATCCGGCAAATAGAAGGAATTGGAGGTAAAACCGAAATGCTTTCTCGTGTAATTCTGCCCCCATAAAAACTGGCGGATCAAAAATTCGCCGCCGGTGATATTGCAGTCGCACTCCACCCATACGCCGCCGTTCGGCTCATATCTGCCTTCCAAAATCCTCGCTTTCATCTTTTCAAAAAGCGCGGGATAATGGTCTTCCATAAATTTTAAGTGCAATGCCGAACTTTGAAGAAAGCGATACTCCGGGAATTGATCCATCAGATTCAGTTGATTGGCATAAGTGCGTGCACATTTTTTAATGGTTTCATCGATTTCCCAAGTCCAGGCGGTATCCATATGCGAATGCCCGAGAAGCCCCGCTTTGGGAGCCGATTCGGAGTTGTGCTTTTGAAGGATGGGTTTTAACAAGGCGTCAGCCTTTGCCACCGCTTCCCGCAGTACCTGCGGTTCGCAGTTTTCAATATCGTAATACAAAACCTCATGCAGTTTTACAAACGCGCGTTCCAGTTCCGCTTTTTTAAAACTGTTTTCATCCAACACATCGTAAAGATCCTGCAAGGTTTTATAATCATAATAAAACTCATAAAAAAGTTCATCTTTAATGCAAACGGCAAATTCCCCTACGGTCAAATGATAATTTCTCGTTGCGGGTTCTGCAAAAGGATGGTTACCCTCAAAGTTATGCCCGGCATAAGCCTCCAAATCGAGAGCATAGGTTTCGCCTTGTTTGGCGGACAGGGCAAAACTTTTGCAATAGTGGTTCCCGTGCGAGCCGACCAGCCGTTTGTTGGCATAGTTGGTATGCGGCACCCCGTTTACAAAGAGAAGCGCTTCGTATCCGCCAAATTCCGGCCGCAAATACAGTTGCTTGCCATCCAGTTTTTTAGGCACGAAAAACTCGGCTTTGAACCAGCAATAGGCTTTTTCCGCGCCCCATTCATCCCCGGTTTTTACTTCATGATAAAGCGACTCCGCCGGTGGAGAATCCAATTTATCAAAGGTTTGATAGGCTTTTAAAGACAAAACCTCTGCTTTTTTAAAAATATAGGCTTCCAACTGCCCGACGAATCTTGATTGTTTATCCAGCAATCGAAATAATTGAGATGCATTGTACATACGCTTTCTCCCCTCTGTTTATCGCGCAAGGATCAACCGACCAATCCGCTGCGTTCTATCCCGCCGATAATTTTTTTCTGTGCAAAAATGTAAATAATGACCAAGGGTAAAATCGCCATCAGCACGCCGGTTTGTAAAAGAGAGGATGTGCTGTAACTTCCGGCAAAATTCCCCGAATGGAAGGTGGAGGTCATGGAAAAGACCGAGTTGGCAAGAACTTTCAGTTCCGAGAAAAACATTCCCGAATAAAAAGTATCCGTCCATTGCCATGAAAAGGAAAACATAAAAACGGTGATCATCATCGGCACCGACATAGGCAGGACCACCTTGAAATAAGTCGGTAAAATGCCGTAACCGTCGATCCAGGCGGCTTCCTCAATCTCTTCGGGAATGCCTTTATAAAACTGCCGCATGATAAAAATATACAGCCCGTTCTTAAACCCGAGGCCAGTGATCGACAGAATGACCATCGGCCAGACGGAATTCATCAGCGTAACGGTTTTGCCGGTGAACAGCTTGATGATCCCCGCAATGTCGAAAAAGCGGAATTTTAAAAACATCGGCACCAGAATGATCTGCTGTGGGATCAGGATCGTCAGAATCACACAAAGCAGAACGGCGCCCGCCGCTTTGGAGCGGCATTTGGCAAGCCCGTAGCCCGTCATGGCGCAAATCAGGGTTTGAATTCCGGCGGCAAGCAAAGAAATCAATGCCGTATTTCTGGTTGCCAACAGGAAAAACGCCTCTTTCCATACCACTGTATAATTTCGGAATGTGGGATGACGCGGAATCAGGATCACGGTTCTGTCGTACAAGTCGCCGTTGCTCATCAACGAGGCTGAAAATTTGGAGAGCAGCGGGAAAAGTATGACAAATGCAATATCAATCAGCAGAATGTAAATAAAAAGTTTTGCCGCCAGATCCTTCGCCTTCGTGCGATTGAAAGGTGTTTTGATTTTTTGTTTTTTGCTCATCTTTTCACCGCCTTAATCTCGTTGCTGGTAGTACACATAGCCCCGTATGATCAGGGTGATGACCACCAAACAGATCGCTACCACCAAAAAATAAAACCATGCCATGGCAGAAGCAAGCCCCATACCGTTTGATTTGAAGGTCTGCTCCTCGATTTGCAACATGATAATATTATCCGAAGAGGTGAATGAATCGATCACC
>CACXFE010000185.1 GCA_902766855.1 Oscillospiraceae bacterium
GGACGGCGAAACCCATCAGGGTATTTTTGATGTTGCGTTCTGTTCTTCCGTTCCCGGTGCGGTAATTTATTCGCCCGCGTATTACACGGAATTGGAAAATGCCATCCGCCAAGCGGCGGCGTATGAGGGATTTTGCACAGTGCGGTATCCGCGCGGATGCGAAAGCGGGGAACCGCCTTGTGAAATAACGGGGGATTTTACCCATCTTCAAGGCGACGGGAAAACCGCCATCGTAACATACGGGCGTATTTTTGCAAACGCGTATGCCGCCAAGCAGAAAATCGGTACGCCGGATCTGATCAAACTCAACCGCATTTATCCGCTTGGTCAGGATCTGATAGAAACTCTGCTTCGGTTTGAACGGATCTTTTTCTTTGAAGAAGGTATTCAAAGCGGTGGCATTGCCGAGCATTTGGCGGCAAAACTGATGCAGGCGGATTACCGGGGAAAAATGTGTATTCGCGCGATCGAAGATCGCTTTGTTCCGGCCGCCGCGGTGTCCGCCAGTCTGAAAGCGGCGGGGTTGGATGAAGAGTCTATGATCAAAACGGTGATAGGATGACGGAGAAAATACGATTGGATGTGGCGCTGACCGAGCGCGGATTCGCGGAAAGCCGGGAGAAAGCCAAAGCCTTGATTATGGCGGGCACGGTTTATGTGAACAATCAAAAGTCGGATAAAGCGGGAAATACGGTCAAACCGGGCGATACGATCGAAGTGCGGGGCGAGCCGCTGCGGTATGTCAGCCGGGGCGGGCTGAAACTGGAAAAAGCCGTAACGGCGTTCGGCTTGTCGCTGGATGGTATGATTTGCGCGGATATCGGCGCTTCCACTGGCGGTTTCACCGATTGTATGCTGCAAAACGGCGCGGCAAAGGTTTACGCGATCGATGTGGGCTACGGGCAGTTGGCATGGAAATTGCGAACGGACGAGAGGGTGATCAATCTCGAACGCACCAATTTTCGTTATGTAACACGGGAGCAGGTGCCCGATTTGCTGGATTTTGCTTCGGTGGATGTTTCTTTTATTTCATTGTATCATATTTTGCCCGTTCTGCGCGCTTTATTAAAAGAAGGGGGCAGGGCGGTTTGCCTGATCAAACCGCAGTTTGAAGCGGGGAAAGAGCATGTCGGCAAAAAAGGCGTGGTGCGGGATCAGGCGGTGCATATCGCGGTGATCGAAAAAATCATCGGTCTGGTTGCCGAAAACCGCTTTTCTTTGTTGGGATTGGATTTTTCTCCGATTCGCGGGCCGGAAGGCAATATTGAGTATTTGTGTTATCTGGAAAAGAGCGAGAAGGCGCAAAATCTTTGCGAAACAGATGCCGCCACGCTGGTGGAACGCTCGTATCAGGCGCTTCATACGGAAAGGTCGTGAGAAAGGCTTATGAAAGTTGCAGTATTACCTAATCTGGATAAAAAAGGTGCCGCCGAGGTGGTGCAAAAACTCGGCGTGATTCTGAAAAAAGAGGGAATAGAAGCCTATTTGCCCGATCATATTCTCGGCACGGATTTTATCCATTTGCCGGAAGAACAGTTATATGCCGCAGCGGAAGTGATCATCACCATCGGAGGGGACGGCACGATCATCCGTTATGCGAAACGCGCGGCGAAGGATCACAAGCCGGTGTTGGGTATCAATGCCGGAAGAATCGGCTACCTTGCGAATATCGAGCAGAATGAACTCGGTCTGCTTTCCAAACTGACCACCGGCGAATACTTTGTGGAAGAGCGCATGATGCTTTCGGTGCGTGTGATGGAAAACGGCAAACAAATCGGAGAATATCAGGCTTTGAATGACGCGGTGATCACCAGCGGTTTTATTTCCCGCATCATTGATATTTCAGTGGGTGTGGGCAAAGATTTTATCAATTACCGCGCCGATGGGCTGATCCTTTCCACCCCCACGGGATCGACCGCTTATTCCATGTCCGCCGGCGGGCCGATCATTGATCCGCTTACGGAAAATATGTGCATCACGCCGATTTGCTCCCATTCGCTTTCCGCAAAGCCGATTTTGCTTGGGGCGCAAACCACCGTGACGGTGAAAGCCTTTTCCAAAAAACGCACCGATATTTTTTTAACGGTAGATGGCCGAAAAGTGTGCGGGGTGCGCCCGTTTACCGAGATCGCGGTCAGCAAATCCGATCAAACGGTGCAGCTGATCCGTTTGAATGACCGATCGTTTTATAAAACGCTGTCCAATAAATTTAAAGACGCCAGGAGTATGTAAGATGAAAGCGGAAAGACAGGAAAAAATATTAAGCCTTATCAAGCAAAAAATTTTCTTAACACAGGAAGACCTTCAAAAAGAACTCTTGTCGCTGGGTTTTGATGTCACGCAATCCACCGTATCGCGCGATATCAAAGAATTGCGCATCGTCAAAGGGCATGACGCCGACGGAAACTACCGTTATGTGGCGGCGGGGCCTGCCGCACAGAACCAAAAACATTTTAAGGAGTTATTTGCCCGTTCGGCACGAAGCCTTGATTTTTCGTTGAACAATGTGGTCATCAAATGCTACACGGGGATGGCTTCCAGTGCCTGCGTGGCGTTGGATGAATTGTGCGGCGAGATGATGCTCGGTTCCCTTGCGGGGGAAGATACGATCATTGTGGTCACCAGAGGGGAAGAGGCTTCCGCCATGTTGGTGGCTGAATTGAAAAAACTGTTGAATTGAATGTTAACGGAGTGCGGGGAAGAGTATGTTAAAACTTCTTCATATCGAAAATATCGCGGTGATCGAGCGCGCCGATATTGAATTTCGGGAAGGGTTCAATGTATTGACGGGCGAAACCGGCGCGGGAAAATCCATTTTAATTGACGCCATCAGCGCGGTACTCGGCGAGCGTACTTCCAAAGAGTTGATCCGTGCGGGGTGTGAAAGCGCCACGGTTTCGGCGTTATTCGGGGATTTGTTTGCCCCGCTGACTGCAAAACTTGCCGAAAACGGATTGGAGCCGGACGAAGAGGGAAATATCCTGATCGAGCGCCGCCTTTCGCTCGCCGGCAAGGGGTATATCAAACTGAACGGGCGCCCGGTGGCAACGGCGGTACTCAAAGAAATCGCCAAAGAGTTGCTGAATATCCACGGTCAGCATGATAATCAAACTTTGCTTGACAGTGATACCCATTGCGGGATTTTGGATGCCATGGCGTCCAACGGTAAAGAGCAAGCCGCTTATTATACCGAGTTTAAAAATCTGAATCAGATCCGGCGGGAATTGAAAGCCGGCGAACTGGATGAGGATGAAAAAGCGCGGGAAATCGACCTTTTGACTTATCAGATCAGGGAACTGGAAGCGGCGCGGATCGTACCCGGCGAAATGGCGGAACTGAAAGAGAAACTGAAAATTGCCAAACAGTATGAAACCATTTTGGAAGCGCTTTCCAAAGCCCATGCCGCCATCAACGGCGGCGAGGATGAAAGCGGCGCCGCCGGCCGATTGGCAGATGCCGCGAAAGCCCTTTCTTCTTTAAAAAGTGAAGAATGGGATCGCGTGGCGGGGCAAGTGAACGAGGCGCGCTCACTTTTGGCGGACGCTGCCGCCGCGATCGACGATTTTCTCGATAGCACGGAGTATTCGGAACTGGATGTGAACGAGATCAATTCCAGGCTTGACATGCTGGACAGACTTATGTTAAAATACGGCAAGTGTGAAGAGGATTGTCTGACTTTTCTCGAACAGGCGAAAGAGCGATTGAACGCGATCGAAATGAACGATCAAAAGGTGGCGGAACTTTCCGAAAAATTGGATGTTTCCACCGAAAAACTGATCGCCCTCGGGGAGAAATTAAGCGCGACCCGCAGAAAAACCGCCGCGGTTTTCGCGGGGGAAATCACGAAGATTTTAGCCTATCTCAATATGCCGAGTGTGCGGTTTGAAGCCGCTGTCACCAAAGGGCGCTATACGAAAGCGGGATGCGATCAGGTAGAATTTTTGATTTCTGCCAATCAGGGGGAGGAAGTAAAGCCGCTGAAAAAAATTGCATCGGGCGGCGAACTATCCCGCGTTATGCTGGCGATCAAAAGCGTTTTGCTGGATAAAGATCCGGTCGGCACCATGATTTTCGATGAGATCGACAGCGGCATCAGCGGCTATACCGCGGGGAAGGTAGCGGTGCAGCTCGGTAAAGTGGCAAAAAACCGGCAGGTGATTTGCGTCACGCATTTGCCGCAGATCGCCGCCAAAGCCGACCATCATTTTTTAATTGAAAAAGAAGAACGGAACGGCCGAAGTTTCACCGAGGTGCGCACCCTTGCGGGGGAAGAACGCATCGAAGAAATCGCACGGCTGATGGCCGGCGCCGAAATGACCGAAAATTTATATAACTCCGCCAAGGAGATTTTAGACAGGAGCAAGAATGATGACAATTTATGAGGAATTGGTGGCAAGGGGTTTGATCGCCCAGGTCACGGATGAAGAGGAAATCAAGGAACTGATCAACAACGGAAAGGCCACCTTTTACATCGGGTTTGACCCTACGGCGGACAGTTTGCATGTCGGGCATTTTATGGCGCTTTGTTTAATGAAACGCCTGCAAATGGCGGGCAATAAACCGATTGCGTTGATCGGCGGAGGTACCGGCTATATCGGGGATCCTTCGGGAAGAACCGATATGCGCTCGATGATGACACCCGAACAGATTCAGCATAACTGCGAATGTTTTAAAAAGCAGATGAGCCGTTTTATCGAATTCGGTGAGGGCAAAGCGCAAATGGTAAACAATGCCGATTGGCTGCTGGGGCTGAATTATATCGAGTTGCTGCGCGATGTAGGCGCGTGTTTCTCGGTCAATAATATGCTGCGCGCCGAATGCTATAAGCAACGCATGGAAAAAGGGCTTAGTTTTCTGGAATTCAATTACATGATCATGCAGAGTTATGATTTCTATCATCTTTTCAAAGAATATGGCTGCAATATGCAGTTCGGCGGGGATGACCAGTGGTCGAATATGCTCTTCGGCACGGAATTGATCCGGAAGAAATTAGGAAAAGACGCCTATGCGATGACCATCACCCTCTTGATGAATTCCGAAGGGAAGAAGATGGGGAAGACTGCCTCGGGTGCGGTGTGGCTTGATCCCGAAAAAACAAGCCCGTATGAATTTTATCAGTATTGGCGCAATGTGAATGACGCGGATGTATTGAAATGTATCCGGATGCTCACCTTCCTGCCGCTCGAAGAAATTGATCAAATGGATCAGTGGGAAGGCAGCCAGTTAAATACCGCCAAAGAAATCCTTGCTTATGAACTTACCAAATTGGTGCATGGTGAGGAAGAAGCCGAAAAAGCGCAGGCGGCGGCGCGGGCGATTTTTGCGGGCGGCGGCACGCATGAGAATATGCCGACCACCGCACTTTTCGATTCCGATTTCGAAGATGGGAAAATCGGCATTCTCGCTTTGCTGCAAAAGGCGGGGCTCACCTCGTCAAACGGCGAAGGCAGGCGCCTGGTACAAGGCGGCGGCGTCAGTGTGGATGATCAAAAGGTGACCAATCCGCAAATGATGCTGGAAAGATCCGCTTTTACTGACGGCGTGATCGTGAAAAAAGGAAAAAAGATTTTCCACCGCGTAGTCGTGGAATAAGAAGAAACATGACGCCGTAAAAAGCGGCGGGATATGATTCAAATTCAGAGAACTTGTAAAAAACGAAAACCTCCGGGGTCATGGGAACCGTAGTACCATAATCCCGGAGGTTTTTATAGATGAAAATGATGCACATTCAACGCCGATATCATATTGTCGAATAATATTTTGATGCCGTTCGGCAGAAGGATATTCCATATTTTATGACAAGTGTTTTTTTCGATATTCGCGGGGCGTGGTTTTGGTAATTTCCTTAAAAACTTTGTTGAAAAATTTAATATTGGCGTAACCTATTTTATAA
>CACXFE010000186.1 GCA_902766855.1 Oscillospiraceae bacterium
AATTTCGCGATAAGCCAGTTCCGCCGCGGCGATGCGGCTTTCCTGATTGCGCAACGCTTCTTTGGAATTATCCAATGTGTGAAGCCATAGCCCGATTTCCAATTCTTTCTTATTCTCCGCCAGCGCCAAAAACTTTTCCGCCTTGCGGCTTTGCTCTTTCAATGGGCCGACGCGGGCTTCCAATTCGTCCATAATATCATGCAGGCGAAGAAGGTTGTCCTCCGCCGCGACCAATTTCCGCTCCGCCTCCAACTTACGGTAGCGATATTTGGAGATTCCGGCGGCTTCTTCAAAAATATCCCGCCGCTCGCCCGATTTGGAACTGATGATGTTATCGATTTTCCCTTGCCCGATCATGGAATACCCGTCCCGTCCAAGGCCGGTATCCATAAACAGTTCATGAATATCTTTCAAGCGAACAGATACATTGTTAATGGCGTATTCGCTCTCATGTGAGCGGTAATACCGGCGCGTGATCGCCACATGGTCGTTATCAAAATTCAGCGTGCGGTCGCTGTTGTCGATATTCAAGGTCACTTCACAATATCCGTGCGGGCGGCGGGTTTCGGTGCCGCCGAAAATCACATCTTCCATAGACTGCCCGCGCAGGCTTTTGGTGGATTGCTCCCCCAATACCCAACGAACCGCGTCGGAAATATTGCTTTTGCCGCTGCCGTTAGGCCCAACAACGGCGGTAATTCCTTTGCCGAATTTTAAAACCGTTTTATCCGCAAAAGATTTGAAGCCCTGTATTTGAATGGAACTTAACAGCATTTTTTCACACTTCCTCGATTTCAAAAGCAAGATTGCCCAGCGTATCGCAAGCCGCTACGCGGCAATCATACCCTTTGGATTTTAAAAAGATCATATTTTTGCGCGATTGCCCGATCATTTTGGAAACATCGCTTTTCCCGACACGGATCAGATACCGGCCGGGCTGATGCAAAACAGAAAGCACCCTGTTCAACATGATTTGAGATTGGCAAATTTCACTGAACGCGGGATGCCACGGGCCCGCAATGTAGGCCTTTTCTTCAATGGAATGTAACCCCAGGCGGATCACGCGAATGCCCGCACGGGTAAACATATCATACAATTCCGCCGCCAGATTGACCGCTTCATTCAAAGTCTGCGGTTGATAAATATGATCGGCATACAGTGCGGCAAGATCGGTATCTTTCAGCACAATGGTGGGATAAATCCGAACTGTGGCAGGCTGTAGCGCGATCAGTTTCATGGCGGTTTCCACCGCAGAACGGTCATGATCGCCGTATAGCCCCGTCATCATTTGAAGCCCCAGTTCAAATCCCTCTTCCCGGATCATGGTCGCGGCGGTTTTCACATCCTTTGCCGTGTGCCCGCGGTTGTTCATGCGCAGTACCCGGTTATTCATGCTTTGCGCGCCCAGTTCGATCGCGGTGACATGATTTTCTTTTAAAACCGAAAGGATCTCACGGTCGATCGCATCAGGGCGTGTGGAAATGCGGATGCCGGTCACGGTACCGTCTTCCACAAAGCGGGACGCGGTTGCGAGCAGATCCAGCATATACCCGCGGTTGATCGCGGTAAAACTGCCGCCGAAAAAGGCGATCTCCGCTGTTTCAGAGCAAAAGTGTTTCCCCGTCTTCGCCTGATTGACCACCCGCACCACATCGCTTTGCCGCGGGGCTTTAAAAATGCCCGTGATATGCCGCTGATCACAGAAACTGCATTTGTTCGGGCACCCGATATGCGGAACGAAAATAGAAATATTCGAATGTTTCGCGCTCATATTTCGGCGCCCATCAATTCCAGTGCCTGCTTGGCGGCGTATTGCTCCGCCTGCTTTTTGTTCTTCCCGGTTCCCACACCGATCACATTGGAATTCAGCCGCACTTCCACCGTGAAACTTTTATCATGATCCGGGCCGCTGGAATCGGTTAAAATATACCGCACCGTTTCTTCGGGATTTCGTTGGATGATTTCCTGCAAAGCGGTTTTATAGTCTTTGAAAACCTCATCGTCGGTATGCTGTAATTCATCCAGTACAAACCGCATCACATGGCGCCGCGCGATTTCAAAGCCGCCGTCCAGATACAGAGCGGCCAGCACCGCTTCAAACGCATCCGCCAGGATCGAATCCCGTTCTCTGCCGCCGCTTTTTTCTTCCCCGTGCCCGAGCAATAAAAATCTGCCGAGTTCCAATTCGCGGGAAAAGGCACAAAGTGATTTTTCGCACACCAGCGAAGCGCGCAATTTCGTTAATTCCCCTTCGGGAAGTGAACGATAATTTTTATAGATATAATCCGAAACGATCACCGAAAGAACCGAATCGCCCAAAAATTCCAACCGCTCGTTGGAGGTGATGCCGCCGCGCACTTCATTGGCATAGGAAGAATGCGTCAACGCGTTTTGCAACAATTTTTTGTTTTTGAAGTGATAGCCGAGAATGGCTTCCAATTCATTCATTTTCTACTGCTTCCTCTGTTTTTTCAGCAAGAGCTGAAGTTATTTTTTCGATCACGCCGGTTTCGGTGAACTTCACCGCTTGGCGAATCGCGTTTTTGATGGCCTTCGCATCCGAACTGCCGTGTGCTTTGATCACGGTTTTTCTGACGCCGAGCAGCGGCGCGCCGCCCACTTCGGAACTGTCCATCATCTTTTTCAGTCCCATCAGGTCTTTTTTGATCACCAATGCCGCCAGTTTATTCGGCAAGCTCTGATAAAACACCTGTTTGATCAGCCCGAACAAAGTGGAAGCGGAGCCTTCCACCAATTTCAGTGCGATATTGCCGGTAAACCCATCGGTAATGATCCCGTCGCACACACCTTTCGGCATCTCGCGCGATTCGATATTTCCCACAAAGTGGATCGGCGCTTCCTGCAAGAGCGCATATGCCTGTTTTTGCAACTCGCCGCCCTTCGTATCCTCCGTGCCGATATTCAAAAGCCCGATTTCCGGATCTTTTCTGCCTTCCACATTTTCAAGATATACGCTTGCCATCACACCGAACTGTTTCAGCATTTCAGGGCGGCAATCAGCGTTCGCCCCCATATCCATCAGCATATAGGATTTTTGCGGCGCGGGGATCATACTGGCGAGCGCCGGGCGTTTCACGCCCTTGATCCGCTTTACAAGCAGTGTGCCGCCCACAACGATCGCCCCGGTAGAGCCGGCGGAAACAAACGCTTCCGCCCGGTCTTCCGCCAATTCTTTGAAAGCCAACGCCATGGAACTTTCGGCATGGGCTTTTAAAAGCGAAGTCGGTTCATCGTGCATGGAGATCACATCGTTTGCCGGCACGATTTTCAGTTCCCCGTAAAAGGAAAGATTTTGTTCCGCAATGATTTGCTTGATTTCCTCCTGATCGCCGGTGAGGGTGATCTCGGTTTGCAATTCGTTGGAAGCGAGTGCCGCGCCTTTGATGATTTCAAGCGGAGCATGATCGCCGCCGTACGCATCCACAACAACACGCATGTTTTTATTCCTCTCTTTCTTCATAAAAAGCCAACGAGCGTTCCGCCAACGCCTGATACCGTTCCCGCTTATCGCGGATCGGCCGATCCATCGGGGGCAAAAGCCCGAAGTTAGCGCCCATTGGTTGAAAGTGATCCACCGTCGGATCGGTGATATAATGCAGCAGCGCACCGATCATCGTAAACGGCGGCAGCACAAGCGGCGCCTTTCCCTGCAAATGATTAGCCGCGTTGATTCCCGCGACCATGCCGCTTGCCGCGGATTCCATATATCCCTCCACACCGGACAACTGCCCCGCAAAAAACACACGGTCGTCTTGTCGAAGCGAGCAATCGGGATTCAGCAGTTTCGGCGAGCAGATAAAGGTATTGCGGTGCATCACACCGTACCGTACAAACTCCGCGTTTTCAAGCCCGGGTATCATGGAAAAAACCCGCTTTTGTTCCGAAAACTTCAAATTGGTCTGAAATCCGACCAGATTAAACAGACTGGCTTCCGCGTTTTCCCGCCGCAACTGTACTGCCGCCCACGGGCGGTGCCCGGTGCGGGGATCCCGCAAGCCAACCGGCTTTAACGGGCCGAAGCGAATGGAATCTTCCCCCCGTTTTGCCAGCACTTCCACCGGCATACATCCCTCATACACGGTCAGCGGCCGGTCAAACTCATGCAGTTTTGCAGGCTCGGCATGGATCAGCGCTTCATAAAAAGCGGTGTATTCTTCCTTATTCATCGGGCAGTTGATATAATCATCCGTCCCTTTGTCGTAACGAGAAGCGTAAAACGCCTTGCTCATATCCACGCTCTCAGCGGTTACGATCGGGGCGGCGGCGTCATAAAAATGGAGGGTGCCCTCCTCGGAAAGCGCGGCGATCTCCTCTGCCAGCGCCCCCTCGGTCAAGGGGCCGGTTGCCATCACGGTGATCCCGCTTTTCGGAATGGAGGTTACCTGTTCCGTTTTCACCGTAATAAGCGGGTGCCCTTTGATTTTTTCGGTAACGGCGGAAGAAAAACGATCGCGATCCACCGCAAGCGCCCCGCCTGCCGCTACGGCCGACGCATCGGCCGCCGGTAAACAAACCGAGCCGAGCCGCCGCATTTCGGCCTTTAACAGCCCCGCCGCCGAATCGATCCGTGCGGCTTTCAGCGAATTGGAACAAACCAGTTCCGCCAACAGCGGGCTTTTATGCGCGGGGGTATATACCGCGGGTTTCATTTCGATCAACTCCACGGCAATGCCGCGATTTGCGATCTGCCATGCCGCCTCGCACCCGGCAAGACCGCCGCCGATCACCGTGATCTTATCCATTTTTCGAACTCTTTTTCGCACGGGTAGGACAATCGGCATTCATACAGTATTTTCTGCCTCGAATCCCACTGATGATATACCCGCCGCACTCGGGGCAGGTTTCCCCGGTCGGCAGACCGGGAGAGGCAAAATCACATTTCGGATAATTCGAGCAACCGTAAAATTTCTTTCCCTTTTTCGAAATCTTTTTTAACAGTTTCGCGCCGCATTTCGGGCAGGGTTGTTTCACTTCATCCTCCGGCAAAGGTTTGGTGTTCTTGCATTCGGGATAGCCCGGGCAAGCCAAAAATTTGCCGAACCGTCCCGAGCGGATCACCATTTTTCGCCCGCATTTTTCACAGACTTCGTCGCTCTCCACCGCCGGCACTTTCACCCGCTTGCCTTCCAGTGAATTTTCCGCTTTTTGATACAATGCGTCAAAATCCTTGTAGAAATCCCGGATGGTATCCACCCAACCGCGTTTGCCCGCGCCGATTTCATCCAATTCCCGTTCCAGGCCGGCAGTAAATTTTACATCCACGATCTTATCAAAATACTCCACGATCAAATCGGAAATCACCATGCCGAGCGGCGTGGGTTTCAGCGACTTTTTCTCCCGCTCGATATAATCACGGCTCATAATATTCGAGAAAATCGCCGCATAGGTGGAAGGGCGGCCGATCCCGTTATCATCCAACGCTTTGATCAGCGTGGGTTCGGTATAGCGGGCGGGAGGCTGTGTAAAGTGCTGATTGGGCGCAAGTTCACGCAGTTTCAGCACATCCCCTTTTGCCATCTCCGGCAAAGCAACGCCATCCTCCGAAGCCTCGTCTTTCCCTTCTTCGTACAACACGGTAAACCCGTCAAACTTCACCGAATAACCGCTGGCCTTGAAAAGATAATCGTTTGCGGTAATATCCGCATTCACGGTATTTTGTATACAAACCGCCATCAGCGAAGCAATAAAACGCTCCCAAATCAGTTTATACAGTTTATACTGATCCGCGCTTAAAGCACCTTTGACCTTGTCCGGCGATAAAGAAATCGTCGTCGGACGGATGGCTTCATGTGCGTCTTGCGCGCCGTTTTTACTCTTGAAATAGCGGGGCGAAGCCGGCAGATATGCCTCTCCGAAGCGCCCTGAAATATACTGATTCGCGGCGGCTCTTGCCTCTTCTGAAATCCGCAAAGAATCGGTACGCATATAGGTGATCAAACCGGTAGTACCCATTCCTGCCACTTCCACGCCCTCATATAATTGCTGGGCGATACGCATGGTGCGTTGACCGGTGAAGCCCAATTTGCGCGAGGCTTCCTGCTGTAAAGTAGAAGTAATGAAGGGCGGCGCCGGTTGCTTTTTGCGGGTTCCTTTTTTCAAATCGGAAACCACATATTCCGCGTTTTCCAGTGCCGCAACGATCTTTGCGGCTTCCTCGCCGTTCGGGATCACATCAATTTTCTTCCCGTCCCGGAAGCCGTACAGTTTCGCGGAAAAAGTTTTTCTGCCGGCCGCCAGTTTCGCATCAACCGACCAAAATTCTTCACTGATGAATTTTTCGATCTCGCGCTCGCGTTCCACCACTAACCGCAGTGCCACGGTTTGCACTCGGCCCGCGGAAAGCCCGCCTTTTACTTTTTTCCACAAAAAGGGGCTTAATTTATATCCGACAATACGATCCAACACGCGCCGCGCCTGCTGTGCATCCACCAAGTCCAGATTGATCTTATGCGGTGCGGCGATGCCGGCGGTCACCCCCGATTTGGTGATTTCGTTAAACGCCACGCGATTTTCGGCGTTCATATCCAACCCTAATATCTGCGCCAAATGCCACGAAATCGCCTCTCCTTCACGATCCGGGTCGGTTGCGAGAAGGACTTCGTCGCTTTGGGCGGCGGCCGTTTTCAAGGATTTGATCAAATCCCGTTTTTCGGCCATATTGGCATATTGCGGTTTAAAATCGTGTTCAATATCCACCCCGAGTTTTGATTTCGGCAGATCCCGAACATGACCCATCGACGCCATGACATCGTATCCGCTGCCGAGATACTTTTTAATGCTCTTTACTTTTGTGGGGGACTCCACGATCAAAAGTTTTGCCATACCTGTTCTCCTAACTGTTATTTTATCATGAAACGGTCACATATCGTCCTCCGGGCATTGCTTTGATTTTCTGCTCGATTTCCAGTTCGGTCAATGCGGTGAGAATCGCATCCCCGGAAAGCCCGGTTTCCGCCAGTTCATCCGGGTAGAACGGCTGCGTACCGATATGATTATAAACGATTTTTGCCTCTTTGGAAAGGGTTTCTTCCGATAATTTTTTGTGAACTTTTTCCCGCGCGGTCACTGGCGCTTTTTCGTAAGCCCGCTTGATATCAATTTTATCGGGGAAACGGGCAATGTATTCCTGAAAGATGTCCCCGGCGTCCAGCAAAGGGCGCGCGCCGTCCCGCAATAATGCGTTAGAGCCGGCATATTGCGCCGCCTGGGGATTCCCCGGGATCACAAACACATCTCTTCCCTGTTCCGCCGCGTATCCCGCGGTAATCAGCGCTCCGCTTTTGCTGCCCGCCTCGATCACCACTGTCCCGACGCTGAGCGCGGACAGAATGCGGTTACGCACCGGGAAAGTAAAACGGGAAGCGGGGGCTTTCGGCGGGTACTCACTGATCAGGCATCCGGTTTCGGCAATGCGGCGGCGAAGCGGTTCGTTCTCGGGGAGATACCCGTTTTCGATTCCGCAGCCCAGTACCGCCACCGTAACACCGCCCGCTTTTAAGGCGCCGCGATGGGCATAAGTGTCACTGCCGAGGGCGCCGCCCGAAACAACCGTCATTCCCGATCGTGCTAAACGGTAGCCCAGCGAAAAAGCCGCTTTCTTTCCGTATTCGCTCACGCCGCGAGGGCCCACCACGCAAATCGCGGGCACCTGATCAAAATCCGGCATGGTTCCTTTCACATACAAAAGCAACGGCGGATTGTCAAGCACCGATAAACAAACCGGATATCCCGGCGCCCCGTAAGGGATCAGGCGGATCCCCTGTTTCTTGCAAAACCGCACAATATCCCGCGCGTCTTCTGCTTGCAGGCGCTCCATCCGAGCCAGTTCTTTTGCCGTGAACAACCCGCTGTGCTCCCGCTCTGAGCGAGAGAGACGGCAGATCGCCTCCGGGTTGCCGAACCGTTCCAAAATTCCAACCGCCCGTTTATTACCGGCGCCTAACACCCCGTTCAGCCAAATCCAATATTCCGTCATTTCATCATTTCCCACACGGCGATCGCGGCCGCCGCCGCGGCATTCAGCGATTCCGCCCTGCCTTTCATCGGAATCGTGACAAGGCGATCCGCACGCTCCCGTAAAGCGGGTGTGATGCCGTTCGCCTCATTCCCGATGATGACGGCGCACCCGGCGCCCAAAGAAACTTCGCTGATTTTTTCTGCCATCGCCTCAACCACGCAGGCGTAAAGCGTCAATCCAAGCGAAGGTAAAAACGAAACAAAATCCTCCCGCACAAACAGCGGCAGGCGCAGAAGCGTTCCCATCGAAGCGCGAAGGGCTTTCGGGGAATACGGATCGCACCCGTCGCCCGAAACGATCAACCCGGAAGCGCCCAACGCTTCCGCCGTGCGGGCGATCGCCCCCAGATTGGAGGGATCCGCTACATTTTCCAGTGCTACATAGCGGCCTTCCCGGTCGATCTGCCGGGCATCCTGTTCCGGGATCGCGCAAACCGCGCAAATCCCCTGCGGATTTTTCGTGTCGCTCAACCGCGTGAATAACGAATCCGGCACAACAAACCATTCTGCGGCGTTTCGCATCAACAAAGCCGCTTTTTCCCGGTATTTTTCCAGCGCGGTTTGCGAAAGGATCAACTTTTCAAAGCGGATCCCGTTTTCCGCCGCGTCATCAAGCAGGCGCAACCCTTCCGCCGCGAAAAGGCCGCTTTCTTTGCGGGCTTTGGCGGATGATTGCAGAAGCGCTATCTGTTTGATCAAAGGGTTTTCCTTGCTTGTGATCCGTTGTATTTGTTCCATACTCTCACTCATTCAAAAAATGAAAAAGTCGCCCGAGAGGGTTTTCTCGGGCGAAAACATTACTTTGCAAGTGCTTCTTTAGCCGCTTTTGCAAGCGTTTCAAAGCCTGCCGCATCATTCACCGCCAAATCAGCCAGCATTTTGCGGTTGATTTGGATCCCGGCCTTATTCAGCCCGTTGATGAAAGTGGAATAATTCATCCCGTTCATCTTGCAGGCGGCGGAAATGCGTGTGATCCACAAACGGCGGAAATCGCGCTTTTTCTGTCTGCGACCGATATAGGCATAGTTGCCGGATTTCATCACGGCTTCTTTCGCAGTTTTAAAGAGTTTTGATTTCGCACCGAAATAGCCTTTTGCCAGTTTTAATGTTTTATTTCTTCTTTTGCGTGTTGCCAACGCACCTTTTACGCGTGCCATATCTGTGTACCTCCACTTTCAAGCGTTCCTTATTTATAAGGGATCATTTTTTTGACCTTCGCCACATTGGTCACATCGGCTGTGACGACCTTGCGAAGATTTCTCTTGCGTTTGGTAGTTTTCTTGTTGAGAATGTGCGACTTGAAAGCATGAGCACGACGAACCTTGCCGGTCTTTGTGAGCTTAAAGCGCTTTTTTGCGCCGCTGTGTGTTTTGATCTTAGGCATTATAATTCCTCCCTAATAAAATTCAACTGAATCATTTGCCGGTTTTCGGAGCCAGAAACATGATCATATTTCTGCCTTCCATTTTAGCAGCCTTTTCAACCGTCCCGTGTTCCTCGCAGTATTCCGCAAAGCGCCGCATATTTTCTAAACCGATTTCGGGATGGCCCAGTTCCCTGCCCCTGAAACGGATGGAAACTTTGACTTTATTCCCTTCATCGAGAAAGCGATTGGCATGCCGACCTTTGGTTTCAAAATCATGCACATCAATCGAAAGCCCTAAACGGATTTCTTTGATTTCCACTGTTTTTTGATTTTTTTTCGCTTCCTTTTCACGCTTGGCCTGCTCAAACCGATATTTGCCGTAATCCATGATTTTGCAAACCGGCGGCTGGGCATTGGGTGAAATGCAAACCAGATCCAGATCTTCCGCATATGCCGCTTCCAATGCTTTCGCAATCGGGATAATGCCTAACTGCGACCCGTTGGACGCGATAGTACGCACTTCTTTGAACCTGATTTCCTCATTGATGGAAACCTCTTTGCTGCCTATGTTGATGCACCTCCGAAATTCAGCCTGCGGCGAGTGCCGCGAAAATTGAAAAGCGCGGACGCAATACGCCCGCGCATAAAGATACAATTCCTTTTGGGAAAAGACTTTATTGACCCGTTCGGACAAAACCTTGGGGTGAGGGCGAATAACGCACTGCTTTCTTGTATTCCCTATTATAACACATTTTTCCCGTTTGTCAAGGATTTTTTTGTTTAAGCAGTTATTCCAATGGATGCTGCCGCCAAAATCGGCAATTATTCAGTAGACATTACTTATCGCAGCAAGGATCTTCTACCGGCTTCGGTTTCGGCTTCGGGGCTTCCTTCGTCACATCGCCGAGACCGGTCGTTTCCGTGAAAATCGCATTCTGACTGACCATGTTGATCGCATCGGTCGGAACAATCAGTTTTGCGGCAGTTCCGTTCGACATTTCCACCAGCGCCTCATACCGCTTGATCTCCAATACCGCACGATCCGCGCCGGCTTCTTTGATCGCGGTGATCCCGTCTGCCTCGGCCTTCTTTTTCAGGAAAATGGCTTTGGCTTCGCCTTCCGCGCGGGCAATGCGGGCGTCGCGCTCACCTTCCGCGGCGAGGATCATCGCTTGTTTATCCCCTTCCGCACGGGTGATCGCCGCGGCTTTATGCCCTTCGGCTTGCAGTAAAGTTTCCCGGCGTTCGCGTTCCGCTTTCATCTGTTTTTCCATGGCGTTCTGAATTTCCGCAGGCGGAATGATATTCTTCAATTCCACGCGGTTGACCTTCATTCCCCATTGATCGGTCGCTTCGTCCAAAATCGCGGTCATTTTCGCGTTGATGGTATCGCGGGAGGTCAAAGTACCGTCCAATTCCAGTTCCCCAACGAGGTTCCGCAGGGTGGTGGCGGTCAGGTTTTCCAACGCGCTGATCGGATTCACGACACCGTAAGTATACAGTTTCGCGTCAAATATTTTAAAATAGACCACCGTGTCGATCTGCATGGTTACATTATCTTTGGTGATAACCGGTTGCGGCGGAGAATCCAACACCTGCTCTTTTAAGGTGATCCGTTTGGCAATTTTTTCAAGGAATGGAATTTTCACATGTAAACCCGCGCCCCAGGTGGTTTTATATTTCCCTAAAAATTCAATAACAAACTCCGTTGCCTGCGGTACGATCCGCACATTGGCAAAAATCAAAATCACAAGCACGATAACCAATCCGGCAAAAAAATACTCCATTACAATTTCTCCTTTTCAATTTTTTTAGGAAAGTCCGGCTTTGTTTACCAAAACCGAAACTAACTTTTTATTTTTGGAAAACGCAGGCAGCAAGTTTTCGAAAGCGGCGCTGAAATGCTTGTTTTCCGCAAGGGCTTCTTTGATCACGCCGGCGGCGGCTTCATCCTCATAAGCGGCGGCACAAAGCATGGCCACCAACGCATTGACCGTGTCTTTATCCCCCTTGACATATAATTCTTCGAACAAATCGAACAACTTTTTCACTTGCTTTTTATTTCCGCTTTTCAACAGCGTTTTCAGTTGCGGCACAATGGTTTCCCCGAAGAAGTGCAGATAAAGAAAATTCCCGCCGGAAGAAGCAATATGATTTTTATAATCTTCTTTACTTGCCGGGAAAACATCCAGCAGTTTTTTGGTAAGCCCCGTCACCGTAACGCTGCCGCTTTTGGAAAAACTCGGCAATTCCACATCCGCATTTGCAGCAGAGCGTTTCAATTTGATCCCCATATTTTTGCGGAGATCGCCTACAAAATCGATCCCGACTGCCGCCGCGTCTTTGGCGTTTTGAGAATCATCAAACAGCCAGGCGTTCAGTTCTTTAAACTCGCCGATCTTGCCATCTTCCACATCGGCCACCGAAAGCAGGTACATCTGCCGCTGTTCATCATAAGCCACCCGCACGGCCTTTTGCTCGTTTACAAAGGCGCCGTTTTCGGTTTTACGGAAAGAATGCTCCTCCAAAAAAGGGCGCATTTCCTCCAAAACCTGATCATCATATCTGTTATCCAACTTGCTTCACATCCAAACTGTTATAGTAATTGTATTATACACTATTTTTCTCCGTTTGTCATCAAAAACTTTCAAAGGGATTGAAAAGCCGGCAAAAATATGATAAAATTATGCCAAAAAATACAGGAGCAGCGTTTATGAATCTTTCCGATCCGCGCACCATTCGGGAATTGCTTGCCAAAAGCGGCTTTTCCTTTAAAAAAAGTTTAGGGCAAAATTTTTTGATCGACCCGGATGTTTGCCCCCGCATGGCGCAGGCGGCGTGTGACAGTGAAACCGGCGTGCTGGAAATCGGCCCGGGCATCGGGGTATTAACGGCGGAACTTGCCCGCCGTGCCAAAAAAGTAACGGCGATCGAATTGGATGAACGCCTGAAAACCGTTCTGCCGCACACGCTGGCGGATTTTGGGAATATCGAGATCATATACGGCGATGTTATGAAACTGGACTTGAAGCAGTTGCTCCGGGAAAAGTTTGCGGATTGCGAAAAAATTGCCGTTTGTGCCAATCTGCCTTATTATATCACCTCGCCGATCGTGATGATGCTGCTCGAAAGCCGCCTCCCGGTCAACAAAATTACCGTGATGGTGCAAAAAGAAGCGGCCGAACGCCTTTGTGCCGAAATCGGAACACGGGCGGCCGGCGCGGTCAGTGTGGCGGTGCGGTATTATGCCTCGCCGGAATTGCTTTTCACGGTCGGGCGGGAGAGTTTCATGCCTGCACCGAATGTGGATTCCGCCGTGATCCGGTTATCCGTCCGGCAAACGCCGCCCGTTATCCTGCGCGATGAGAAAGCCTTTTTCCGCTTGGTAAAAGCCTGCTTTGCCCAACGCAGAAAAACACTGCTAAACACCGTATCCAACACCACGGGCATCCGCAAAGAGGAACTGCGTGTCGCATTGGCGGCGCTTTCCCTGCCGGAAACCGTGCGCGGAGAAGAATTAACGCTTGAACAATTAGCCGCTTTATCCGATCAATTAAGCATCACACGATAAGAAAGGAGATCCATATGCAACTAACCTTTAAAAAAGAATTCAACGGCGATATGAGTCAACTTCCTACCAGAGAAGTGGAAGGTGCGGTTCTGTTCAAAGAGCCGGAAACCATCGAAAAAATATCCCTGATCGCCAACACGATCGGTTTGGTTTTGATGGTAATCGCGCTGGTAGGCGTATATGTTCGAATAGGCGGCCTTGCCTCCTTGCGAAAAGGTTTGTTCGGCTATTCTCTGCAATTTATGATCGGGGCGGTGCTTTCCCTGATCGTGATCCCGCTGCACGAATTGCTTCATGCGGTTTGTTTTCGGGGCAAGGTGGAATTTTACACCTATTTGAAGAAGGGGCTTTGCTTTGTGATCGGCACCGAAAGCATGAGCAAAGCGCGGTTTGTCTTCATGTCTTTATTGCCGAATCTGGCCTTTGCGTTCCTTCCCTATTTGCTTTTTATGTTCTTCCCTTCCGCCTTGTGGCTTGGTGTTTTCGGCGCCACCGGGATCGGATCGGGCGCGGGAGATTATCTCAATGTGTTCCACGCGGTCACACAGATGCCAAAAGGCGCTTTATGCTTTATGAGCGGCATTCGCTCCTATTGGTATCTCCCGACAAAAGAATAAAACGGTGGGGTTGCTTTTGCAACCCCACCGTTTTATTCTTTCCGTTCTGCCATCGGCAGATATTCCTGCCGCTCCTTCACATTCAAATAGGCCGGGCGAATAATTTTTCCGGCGTTCAGCAATTCTTCGATGCGGTGCGCACTCCAACCCGCAATGCGCGCTACGGCAAAAAGCGGGGTAAAGAGTTCTTTCGGCAAACCGAGCATCTCATAAACAAAGCCGCTGTAAAAATCCACATTCACCCCAACGCCTTTGTAAATCTTCCGTTCCGCCGCGATCAGTTGCGGCGCCAGATCCTCTACCGCCGCATAAAGGCGGTATTCTTTTTCCAGACCCTTTTCTTCCGAAAGGCTTTTCACAAAACCTTTAAATACTTCCGCACGCGGATCGGAAATCGAATAAACCGCGTGCCCTACGCCGTAAATCAAACCCGTTTGATCAAACGCCTCTTTGTGCAGGATCTTGGTAAGATACGCGGAGAGTTCTTCCCGATCTTCCCAATCTGCAACATGCTGTTTAATATCGTCAAACATGGCGGAAACCTTGATATTGGCGCCGCCGTGTTTGGGGCCTTTCAGCGATCCGAGCGCCGCCGCAATGGCGGAATAGGTATCGGTTCCCGAAGAGGATACTACATGAGTGGTAAAGGTGGAGTTGTTCCCGCCGCCATGTTCCGCGTGCAGTACCAACGCCGCATCCAGCACCCGGGCCTCCAAAGGAGTGTACTGCCCGTCGATCCGCAGCATATACAAAATGTTTTCCGCGGTGGACAGTTCCGGTTTCGGTTCGTGAATAAAGAAACTCGTGTCGCCTTTCAGGTAATAGGCATACGATCGATATCCGTATACCGAAAGCAGCGGAAATCGCGCGATCAACTGCAAACATTGCCGCAAAACATTGGCAATGTCGGTATTATCGGGATCAGCGTCATACGAATATAAGGTCAGCACACTGCGAGCCAGTGAATTCATCATATCATTGGAAGGGGCTTTCATAATAATGTCCCGCACAAAGGAGCCGGGCAAGGTACGGTAAGAAGCCAGCAAGGCTTTCAGTTCTTCCAACTGTTTTTCGGTGGGCAATTTTGCAAAAAGGAGCAAATAAACCGTTTCCTCAAAACCGAAGCGTCCGTCCGCAATAAAACCGGCCACCAATTTTTTTACATCATAACCACGATAATACAGTTCGCCCTTGCAAGGCACCTCTTCCCCGTTTACATTCTTTTTCGAAACAATTTCGGAGATTTCGGTCAATCCGGTCAGCACGCCTTTCCCTTGGAGATCACGAAGTCCTCTGTTCACCTTGTGTTCGATATATAATGCCGGTTCGATGGTGCAATGCGCGTCACAAAGTTCTTTATAAGCCGTGATCAGCGGGCTGATGCGATCCAGAACAGGATCGGCTTTGCCTTTCATGTCATCCCTCTTTTCCTTTGTTTTTATCATATCATACCACAGATTGCACAAATTTTGGTGAACGGTTTGTGAATTTTACCATTTTTATCCGTGCCTGCTTTGTCCTGAAAAACACCTTATAGAAAAATATGAAAAAAGGAGGCCGTTTATGAAGACCACCTTTTTATCAGTCAAAAATGTTAGCATCAAGCGTTCAGCGGCATAGCCGGTTTTTATTGAAAAAGATTCTCGTAAAATTCCAGTGTTTTAAAGCGGTGGTCGGTTTGCAAAGTAATGTATTGCCCCGTGATTTCGGAAAGCCGGCGAGCGGCATCCTCCGGCACGGAAAAGGCGTACAGTTTTGCAAATTCGGCATAGACGATATGCCGCAAGGCGGAAAGGAGCGTTCGATCGATCAATACCGGGCGAACGGCCGCCGCCCGGTGTTCCCCGCAAAACAGCACGCCGCCTTGCACATCAAACGCCATCACATCGTCATCAAATTTCCCGCATTCCCCGCAAGCCACCAAATCCGGCATATAGCCCGAAATGACCGCCGCCCGCAATTCCGTAACGGCTTTGATCAAGGCGGGAGAACGCTTTTCCGCCGTTAAAAAATGCAGGGAGTTGAGTATCAGGCGAAAAAACTCCGCGTCGGAAACCCCTGCCGTGCCGAAAACATCACACAATTCACAAAAATACTGTGCCAGAGTCAAAACCTCAATATCGCTCCCCGCGCCGAAAAACACACGGATCGGCGTTGCCTCGGTAACGCGATAGGAATCCTTTTTCTTTTGGATGGTAAAACTACCGTATGTAAGCAGGGCGGTTGCCGCCCCTTTTTTGGATTTGATGCTTTTTGCCCCGGCGGCAAAAGCACGAAGCAAGCCGCTTTCACGGGTAAAAAGCGTGATCAGCCGATCATGCTCGCCGACATTCATCTCTTTGATCACAAGTGCTTCGACCGTAAACCGCGTCTCCGATTCCTTCACTGATTTCCCGCTCCCTGCGTTCCTTTGCAAAATTCAAATAATCCTGCACACTGCCGCTTTTGATAAAATTCTGCCACAAATGTTCCGTATCCATTTAAACCGCCACCATTTCAGAGTACAGTATCATTGTCTCCTCATGCTGACGGTTTATCAGTGGAAAAATCAGTCAAGCCCGAACGAATGAATCAATCCCTGCCGATTGCGCCAGTCCTCCTTCACTTTGACCCAAAGTTTTAAGGAAGCACGCATTCCGAAAAAATGCTCGATATCTTTGCGGGCGGCTGTTCCGATTTTTTTTAATTGTGCGCCGCCTTTTCCGATGATGATGCCCTTGTGCGACGCTTTTTCACAAATAATGGTTGCTTCGATTTCCAAAATTGGTTCACCTTCGGCGGTATCGCGCTCAAAAAAACGCTCTAAATCGACCGCGATCCCGTGCGGAACCTCTTGATCCAAACTGCGCAGTAACTTTTCCCGTATCAACTCCGCCACCATAACGCGATCCGGTTGATCGGTCACCGCGTCGTCGTCAAAAAAATGAGGCGAAGGCTTGGAAAAGGAAGAAAGTTCTTCCAAAAGAATATCAATTCCATCCCCGGATCTGGCCGAAAGCGGCACCACCGCCGCAAACGGAAATGCCGACATATAGCGCGTGATCAAGGTCAGTAACATTTCTTTGTTTTCCAGCAAGTCGATCTTATTGATTGCCAAAACTGCTTGCAGATGTCGGCGTTTACACTCCTCAATCAGTTCTGCTTCGGCCGGCGGCAGCGTATCGCCCATTTCAAATTTCGGTGCGGCTTCCACCACCAGCACCGCGGCGTCCACATCCGCCATCCCGTCGCCCACCGCTTTGTTCATACTTTGATCCAGTATATTGCGCGGTTTATGAAACCCGGGGGTATCAATAAAAACAAACTGTTCTTCCCCTTTTGTGAACACACCCATGATTTTTGTGCGGGTGGTTTGCGGCTTGTCCGACACGATCGCCACTTTCTGCCCTAATATGCGGTTCATCAAAGTGGATTTTCCCACATTTGGCCTGCCGATGATGGTAATAAACGCTGATTTCTCCATCTTGCACGCGTACCTTTACAGTTTATTGATCGCAAGACCCAGTGCGTCCAACACCTGTTCTTCTTTTTCCCGCATGATCGTGCGGGCAAGGCCGCCCTGTTCATGATCATACCCTAACAAATGAAGCATGGAATGAATGGTTAAAAATGCAATTTCCCGTTCTAACCCATGCCCGTACTGATCCGCCTGCGAAATCGCGTGTTCCGCCGAAATCACAATATCTCCCAGCATCTTCGCGCCGGTTTCCGGGTTTTCATCATAATGGCCGTTCTCGCCCAGCGGGAAGGAAAGCACATCGGTCGAAGCGTCGATCTTGCGGAACTTTTCGTTCATTTCCCGGATCATTTCATCGTTTACAATGGTGATATTCACTTCCGCCGAGTCTTCAAAGCCCTCCATTTTTAAGGTGGCAATGCAGGCTTTTCTCATTAAAAGCCTTGTCCCGGTTGGGAATTTAACTTTCTTTTGATTGTCTGTAATATTAACCTTTACGCTCATTTTTTTCTGCACTTCTTTCATATGCTTTAATTATTTCCTGAACAAGCCTGTGACGCACAACATCCCTGCCTGTCAATCGGT
>CACXFE010000187.1 GCA_902766855.1 Oscillospiraceae bacterium
TCAAATACGATTCTGCCGAACACCTGCGGGACGCCCGGCTTCTGGCGGAGGAAAGCATGGTACTACTGAAAAACGACGGCGTATTGCCCCTGCGACAGAACCAAAAAATTGCCCTGTTCGGCCCTTTTTCCGAAGACCGCCGTTCTCTGCTCGGCACCTGGACGTTAGACGGAGACGAGAAAAAAACCCCGAATTTCAAAGAAACGCTCAACCATGTTCTCGAAAGCGCTAAACTTGCTTATTCGGATGATACAGAAAACCTTGAAACCGTTTCGGCAGAAAGTGATGTGATTATTCTCGCGCTCGGTGAAAGTTATAGAATGACCGGTGAAAACCATTCGGTTTCGGATATTTCCCTACCGGCGGAACAAATCAATCTTGTGAAAAAAGCAAAGACCACAGGCAAAAAGGTCGTCGGCGTGTTTTTCTGCGGCAGACCGCTGGCGCTTCAAGGAGTAGTCGAAAACCTTGACGCTGTGCTTTATGCCTGGCACGGCGGAAGTGAAACGGCCGCCGCCGTTTGCGATATCTTATTCGGACATACCGTTCCCAGCGGAAAAACACCGGTGACCTTCCCGAGAAAAGCCACCCATATCCCCCTGTATTATAACATCACTTCCAGCGGGCGCCCCGCAAACGGATATTACGGTGAATTGGAACAGGGTAATTATCTTGACGGCGACGCTTCTCCCCTTTATCCGTTCGGGTACGGATTATCCTACACCGAATTTACGATCAGCGATATCCGGTGCAAAAACACCGAAATATCCCTTGCCGCACTTCAAAACGGAGAATCCTTCGCCTTTTCGGTTTCGGTCTCAAATACCGGCGATTTTGACGGGAAGGAAACCGTCCAACTCTACATCCGCGATAAAGCGGCATCCGTTATTCGCCCCATCCGCGAGCTGAAAGATTACAAAAAAGTGTTTATTCCAAAAGGCGGAACCGTTGAAATTACATTTCAAATCGGTTTTCGCGACTTGGGATTTTATCTGGAAAACGGGGATTATTCGGTGGAAAGCGGCGAATTTGAAATCTTCATCGGTCAAAATTGTTTAACAAATCGTTCTGTCAAAATTTTCGTTGCCCCGTAAATCAGGCGCGAGCCTTTCTTTTTGAAAAATTGTTTGGAGGTCAAGCAAATGAAAATTATAAAAAATATATGCAGCATGTTCCTGACTGTATGTCTGCTCCTATCTCTCTTTTCCTGCCTTTTCCTCCCGGTATCTGCCGCCGGAACAACGCCGGATCTGGTGGAGATTTTTGAAGCCGGTACATGGACCTGCTTAAAGTATACCAAAGGCTGGTCGACCATATCCGCCGGGAACTATCGCTTTGAAATGGATTGCAAAATCTATTCCGGCACCCCGGTCATCCAGGTCGGCAACGACGAGATCGGTACTCTGATCAGCGGCGTCCAAACCAATTACGCCGCCACATATGACAGTACAAATTTCAAATATAGCATCACCTTTACGATGACAAGTAACTGGGGAGGAAATTTAGGCGTTTTGGTTGGTAACTACGGCGAATCATATAACAGCACTTATTCGCACTTCATTTGTGCCAACCCCGCGCTTTATAAGTTGGATGACAGCGGCCAACCCATCGGTTCTTCTTTGATCAACACCTTCGCAAGCGATTATTACAGTTCTTCAAGAACCGGCAATAAGTGGAATAAACGCAATTTCGAAAGCGGCAAAGGCACCTGCACCTCCCCTGTCCCCGCGGGAACCTTTGATCCGATTACGGACAACGAACCCGGCACCCCCAAAATGGCGAACGTCTATTACGGATTCACTTACAAACCGTTCATTTATAACGATTCATCCCTTTCGCTTTACGCGGGTGAAACCTATGTTTTCAGTGCTAATGTAAAAGTTACCAGCGGCACACCCACGGTTCACCTCTACAATGCCGAAGGCGGATTAAACAGCGACTTGAACACCGCCGCCTACACTTCGGCTTATACCGATGTTACTTCGGGCAATACCCGCACCGTGACCTTTACCATGGCAAAAACCATCCGCGCTTTGCGTATCCGTATCGGAAACAATTCGGGAAATGCCAACGTATCGGCTTCCTTTGCGAATGTCCGCCTTGTAAAACTGGGCACCGAAGACAGCTTGATCAACGATATTACAAGCACCAGCGTTGTAACGAGCGCCGCCGCAAACAGGAAATGGTATATTGCAAGTCAAGCCGGTTCCGGTTATTCCTATACCCATGATATTCAGGATATCCCCGAAGGGTATTTTGAAGGCACAGCGCAAGCCAATATGTACTATATTTCGGGCGTCACCACCGCTTATTCCGGTCTTGAAAAGAAAACGCATTTACAGGCAAATCAAACCTATATCCTCGCGTTTGACTGGAAAGCCTATAGCGGCGCTTATCCGAAAGTATCACTTTCTTATTATGACGGTTCTGAGTGGCATGACATTGCACAAACCGCGCTTCCCGCCAATCAGGTGGACGGTTCTTTTGTTCCGATTACCGACAATTTGCTTGACACAATCGGGACAAACGGGCACTACGCGGTATCCTTCACCATGCCGGCGGAAACAGCCTCCGGCGGTGTGAACAATTTCAACGTGAGATTCGGCAACTATATCCTGAACGATGATTATTTCGATTACGGCAGAGGCGCAACCTATTTCGGTAACTTTGTTCTGTGCGAATCAGGCGGCACCGGTAATATCATTTTAAACGGTGATCTTGCCATTGCCAAAACCGGCAATATCACCCGTGCCGACAGCGGAAAATTCTGCGGCTTTGAAGTGACGATCAATAAAAACAACGGCTCGCGCGATCTTTACAATGAACTTCGCATTCTGCCACAGCCTGAAAATTTCTTTACCGCGAACGGCGCGTCTGCCGCGAAAGTGCTGAAATTCAACGGCGGCAGTTGGGATTACATTGATCAGAATTTGTTGCTGAAATCAAACACCGCCTACCGTTTAACCTACAAAGCCTCCTATATCAACGGTTTGGGAACACACACAATCCACCAGTACCTTTCTTCCAATACCACCGAGTCTGTGACGAAAATATCTTCTTCGTTTGACCGTACTACTTCCACCGTAACTTACGATTTCCGTACATCCGCAGATTTGCGCACCGTTCATCAGAACGCGGCTCTCCGCTTTGTGATCCCCACCAACGGCAGTGATATCAAATTCTATATTGCCGATGTAAAACTTTACGAAATAAGCGGCAATGCCATAATCGGTTCCAACCTTGTTAATAACGGCGGTTTCTGTTTTGGTGATGACGCCATCTTTTCCAATATTGCCTCCCGTAAAGATGCAAACGGTTGGATGCCTGATCTTCAGTTTACAGGTTGGTATCTCTCCGGCTCGTTTGAGCAAAATTCCTCCCTTGATTTTGCCGAACTTACCGCAAACTCCTTCCCTTCAGTTATGACCTATCCCGAAAGAATGGTACAGCTTACTCAGGTCCTTCTGGGAAAATTTGCCCCTACTGCTTCCAATCCTTATGAGGACGTCAACAACGACAATACAGTCAATCTTCTGGACCTTATTTCCACCAAAAAATCTGCCGTGGAATATACGAGTGACGGAAACGCGTATGTTGACACCAAAGAGCAGGAATTTCTCGCGACTTATGTAAACGGCAACAACACAACCAACCTGACTGCATTGAAAAACAACCGGATGTTGGCAACCGATGTAACCGATGACGCGGTGTATTATGTGTCTTCTTCCACCGGCAATGACGGGAATGACGGGCAATCGCCCGCGACGGCGTGGAAAACGCTTGCAAAAGCCAACAGCGTCAATACATCGGGTTGCGCGGTTCTTTTCAAGTGCGGGGATACATGGCGGGCTTCCACCACCGAAAACGCCGCCCTCATCGCCAAAAGCGGCGTTACCTACGGTTCCTACGGTTCGGGTGCCAAACCGCAGATTTTAGGCTCTATCTACAATTACGCAAATCGGACCTGGGTCAGTGACGGCACAAACATCTGGAAAACTTCCATTAAAAACCGCGACAACCGCGTTCACAGCAGCGACGATGTTGGACTGATCGTATTTGACGGCGAAATCGGTACCATGAAGACCGAAAAATCCGCTCTTTCCCAAAACGGTGATTATTTCAACCACAGATGGCAAGACAGCGAAGGCGGCGACGGCTATGTGTATGTATACGCCGATGAAAACCCCGCTTCCAAATGGTCGGATATCGAGATCGGGCAAAAAATGCCGGTTGTCGCGATCGGCGGCAACAATGTCACCCTCAATAATCTCAGCGTGAAATACGGCGGCGAACACGGGATCAGCGGCGGCGGTCTGATCAATATCGCCGTTTCCAACTGCGAAGTAAATTATATCGGCGGTTCGTTCAACTCCGAGGTCCGTTTCGGTAACGGGATTCAGTTCGGGCAGGGCGGCTCCAATCTCCGCGTGAAAAACTGCTATGTAACCAATGTGTTTGATTCCTGCATTACCTTCCAATCCTGGGGAGATACGGTCAAGAACTGGTCCAGCATCAACTTCTCGAACAATCTGATGACGGATTCGTTTATGGGAATCGAATGGTTTGCGCAGGAAACCAGCGTAATCGACAACATTTATTTCACCAACAACATGATGCGGAATATGGGCGGTTGGTCCTATGATGAGCGGATCGGCAATCCTGAAAAAATCGGCACTTGGGTTTGCGCCTGCTTAAAAGTGGGACAGCACGCTTATCATCCGAACGTCTCCGATTTTTATATTTATGACAATATCTTTGATCGCTCAAACGGTTCGCTCGTTTTCTGGTGGTACAACGCACACGATGTTGCCGAAGAAGACCGTGTCGTACAGCCGGGTATGCATATTTATCAGAACAGTTTTTATCAGGATAACGCCGACGGGCGCGACGGCCGCTTGATCACATACAACGATGAATACCCCGTATACGGCGCCAGCACAGGCGCGTTGCGTACGGCGGTATCCAAATTCGATCCCAATCCGAGAACCGTTCGTTACATCCTCCATGATGACCGCGTGATTTATCAATAATACTTTGCAAGCCGAAATCGCAGTATAACAACGATTCATATATCATGCCGGCGATTGTTGTGAGAAAATAAGACTGTTTCATAAAGTTTTTACGAGGTAAACGCAATGTCAAACCATTGGAAAGGGAAAACTTGGTATGCCTACGGCACATCCATGACAAGCATCGCACAGGGTAAATATGTGCCGGTGGTGGAAAAACTGTCCGGACTTCATGTGGTAAACTTGGGCATCCCCGGCGGCTGTCTCACGCCTGACGGGTACGGCAAAGGCAACGTGAAAGCCGCCGTGTTTGACAAAGATGACGGCAAGGAAAACGCCGATTTGATCACCCTGGAAGTTTTACCGAACGAGGGCGCCAAAGTCGGGAATATTTACGATACCGACGACGATTCCTTCTGCGGATGCCTTAATCAGTGCCTGCGGTTTTTGCAGGAGCATACCAAAGCCACAATCGTTCTAATCATCATGATCGGTGGCAACGATCATTCGCCTGAATTCAAAAGCGAATCCCGAGGGATTCCGCAGTTTGAGTTTTCGGAAATCATCAAAAAAGTTGCGCGACTCAATTCCGTTCCGGTTATTGATGTGTTCGGGGAAAGCGGTTTCGGATATGCGCGGGTTAAAAATAAAGATTATCAACTCGACAATATCCACCTGAACGATTTGGGTGGTCTGAACATGGGCAAATTTATTTGGAGCAAATTAAAGGATATTCCCGCATGGGAGTCCGAATGAGGTGTTACATATGAACAATTATATTCCCTATCCGTTTTTTCATGACGATGTGCCGATCGATATTTCCTTCGTGTTTGAAGAGGAAAAGCCGGCGGGCAAGCACGGCTTTTTGAAGGTCGCCGGCAAGGATTTCGCCTTTGAAGACGGCACAAAGGTCAAGTTCTGGGGTACCAACTTCAACGGCTGGGGCTGTTTCCCGGAGCATGACTATGCCGAAAAACTTGCAAAGCGGCTGGCGAAGATCGGCATCAATTTAGTGCGCTTCCATCAGTTGGATTCCGAATGGCACACGCCCAATATCTTCGCTTTCACCAAGGGCAAACGCCGCACGAACGCACATTTCGATCCCGAGAGCATGGATCGCCTCGACTACCTGATCTCCTGCTTAAAGCGCGAGGGTATCTACTGCTATATGGATATGTTCACCTACCGCAAATTCAAGTCGGACGAGGGCGTAGAGAACGCTTTTGCTCTCAAAGACGCGGCAAAGTGCAGCAGTGTTTTTGATGAGAAACTGATCGCTCTGCAAAAGGAACTGTGTGAAGAACTGTGGGGACACATGAACCCCTATACAAAGCTTCGTTACGCCGATGATCCCGTCTTTGTGCTGGCGGAGATCACCAACGAATGCGAACTCTTTTCCCGCAACCAATGGCCGTTGCCCGAACCGTATTTTACCGAATTCAAAGCGAAATTCGACGCGTGGCTCAAAGCCAATAAGATTGACAAAAAGGCGGAGGATTTTGATTTCGGCGATTTCGGCAACGAAACCCTGGTCGATTTCAAGATCGACCTGCAGGAAAAATACTATCGCGAGATGATGGACTGCATGCGGGCGTGCGGTGTGAAGATCCCGATCACGGGCACTAACTGGAGTTCCTGTCCCGCAAACCAAAAAACGCAGTTGGTGACCGATTTTAACGATAACCATTGCTATTTTTACGATTGGCGCTGGGGCGAGTTTGAAAAACGCTTCACCCGCAAAAGCATTACCAAAGCCAATCCCGACGCGGTGACCTGCGAGGGGAAAGACCTTTTGCCCGCCTATCCGTTTTTGTTTGAAGTGGCGGTATCGGGCGCGAAAGACCGTCCGACCTTTATTTCGGAATGGGATATGCCGTGGCCCGCGCCCTACCGCGCGGAATCCCCGCTTTACGCCGCCGCGGTGGGACTTTTGCAGGGTTGGTCCGGCTTTGCCATTCACACCTATTCCTATTCGTCGCGCCTCGAGCGCATGAACACGCTGGGGCTTGAGATCAACGCGCAGAAGATCGGCGGCGTGCCTTACCGTCAGGGCATTTTCAGCGCCTGGAACGATCCGGCGAAATTCGGTCTTTTCTATCACGCCGCTTTGATGACAAGGCGCGGCGATATCACAAGAGCCAAAAACACCGTTAAGATTAACCCTGTTTCCAAATGGGTTTTTAATAACA
>CACXFE010000188.1 GCA_902766855.1 Oscillospiraceae bacterium
GCGGGCATCGAAATCACCGAGATGAATTCCGGCTGCATTTGTTGCAGTCTGGTAGGGGATTTCCGTGAAGCGTTGAAAAAAGTATTGACCGAGTATGCGCCCGACCGGATCGTGATCGAGCCTTCCGGCGTTGGCAAATTGAGCGATGTGATCCGCGCCGTGCAGGCGCTGGACACGCCTGAGGCAAAACTCAATGCCTTTACCACCGTGGTGGACGCGAAAAAATGCAAAATGTATATGAAAAATTTCGGCGAGTTTTTCTGCGATCAGGTGGAGCATGCTTCCGCGATCGTGTTGAGCCATACCGCGGGGTTAAGCCAGGAAAAACTGGCGGAATGTGTGGAACTTTTGCGTGCGCATAATGCCGACGCCGTCATCGTGACGACGGATTGGAACGCGCTTGACGGGAAGCAACTCCTTGCGGCGACCGAGAATAAAAACACGCTTGCCGAGGAATTGAAAAAATTGCAGGAAGAAGAGGACATTTGCCCGGAATGCGGGCACCATCATGATCATGATCATGAGCACCACCACGACCATGAACACGAGCATGACCATGAACATCACCATGATCACGACCATGAACATCATCACGATCACGATCACGATCATCACCACCATCATCATGCCGATGAGGTGTTTACTTCATTCGGGCGCGAAACGGCCAAAACCTTCACACAGGATTATATTCGCGCGGCGCTTACCGAATTGGAAAACGAAGAAAAATTCGGAGTGATTTTGCGCGCCAAAGGCATTGTGGCGGGTGAAAACGGCGAGTGGATCCATTTTGACTATGTTCCCGGCGAGCCGGATGTGCGCACCGGCTCCGCGGATATTACCGGTCGCATTTGCGTGATCGGTTCTCAATTAAAGGAAGACGCGCTTGCCGTGCTTTTCGGCATTTAAAAACAGTTGTTTGGATGAAACAGGTGCCGCTTGAAACCGGCAGGAGAGGAAAACCATGCAGGAAGAAATACCGCTTTATTTATTGACCGGCTTTTTAGAAGCCGGGAAAACCACTTTTATTCAGCAAACGCTGGAAGACGAACGCTTTAACAGCGGGGAAAAGACATTGCTGTTGCTTTGTGAAGAAGGGGAGGAAGAAATTGATCTTTCCCGTCTTCCGTATCAGAATGTTACGATCCGGGTGATCGAGGATCAGGCGGAATTGACAAAAAAAAGATTGCGCGAGTTGATCCATGAGGTCAAGCCCGAGCAGATCATGGTAGAATACAACGGCATGTGGATGATCCGCGATCTGGTGGATGTGTTGCCGCCCGAAGTTGTGATCGGGCAGGAAATCTGTGTGGTGGATGCCACCACCATCATGGCATACAACGCCAATATGCGCCAGTTGGTATACGATAAATTCAACACGGCCGAATTGGTTTTCTTTAACCGTTGCCCGGATAAGCAGGATATTATGCCTTTGCATCAGTTGGTGCGTGCGGTCAGCCGCAGTGCGAACATCTCCTACGAATATCAAAGCGGGTATTTGCAGTATGATGAAATTGAGGATCCGCTTCCCTTCGATACCGAAGCCGATGTTATCGAAATTGAAGACCGTGATTATGCATTATGGTTCCGTGATTTAATGGATGATATGAAAAAATACGCGGGAAAGACCATCAAGTTTAAAGGGGTGGTTGCGCATGACGCTTCCACGCCGGAAGGCGTGTTTGTAGTCGGTCGCCATGTCATGACCTGCTGTGCGGAAGATATTCAGTATTGCGGGCTTGCGTGCGATTGGAAGGGCGCGGGCACTCTGAAAACCAACGATTGGGTGATCCTGACGGCGAAACTGTCGGTAGGGAAACACCGGCTTTACAGTTCCAAAGGCCCGTATTTTACGGCGCTCGAAGTGGTGCGCACCTCCGCGCCGGATCAACCGGTTGCCTCTTTCTTTTAACAAGATTGAAAAAAAGCGCCTGATCGGATTTGTTCCGATCGGGCGCTTTTTTACTTGTTTTGAATGGTTACATCAGAAGCCGGAGCAACAGCAGGAATGCCGCCAGGAAAAGCCGCAACAATCCCGCGGGATTCGGGAAGATGGAGAGCAATCTGGCAACCGCGCTGTCTTCATTCTCGGTGATCTTATCCACCCATTCTTCCATTTTGCCTCGGTTGTCTCCGGAGGGAGCGGCGGAATCGTTCTGCCGGTCTTCTTCCGCCTTTTTCTTGTCAATATTTTCCTGCCGCTCACTTTCGGGGATCTGATCGTCCAATAATTGTTCCACAAAGTCCGTTTTCTCGATTTCGCCGAGCGGCTCGTTGGCAATATGCTCTTCTTCGGCTTGCTGTAAAGTAAAAGTCAAGGTATCGGTGATCGCGTCACAGCGAATGCAATGCCGGCTCATAATACCGTTTGTTTCAGCCGTGGCAGGGCGATCCACCGTCCAATTTGCCTCATATTCATGCCCGACCGCCGGGATCTCTTTCCGATCCACATGCCCGCATTTTGCACAGTACCGCTGGCTGACGCCCGGCTCGGTACAGGAGGGATCGGCGGCGGTTTCCCATTTGCTGTATTTTTCATGGCGGCAGTTGCTGCCGTTAAACGCAACATTCACACCGCCCGGCACAATATCCGGCATCAGTTTATCCAAAGACCAGTTACAAAAATCCCCGGCTTTGTATTCGATCGTGATCGGGTGGAGATCAAACGATGCGTTCTCATTGACCTTAAATTCCAAACTGACCATGATCCCGTTATTCCTGCGGTTTCTGTTTTCACAGTTGACAAAACGGATCAAATTGCGATCCGGGTGCGCGGCAACCGTGTAATCCTTCAAAAAACCGCGTTGATAGGATTGATAGGTCAGGGCGCTGCTGTCATATGTGATGGAAACCGTAATCGCCATTATACCGGGATTGTTTTCAATGCTGATCGGCACGACGACCGTATCGCCCGGGACGGCGTTCACCGTCCCGATGGTGATTGTACCGTAAGCGGGATCGGCTGAAACCGTTAAAGCGGGTACCAACGCACAGATTATCAGAACGCCGCACAAAAGAAAAGAGAATAGTTTACGAAACATCAGCATCACCATTTTTTAAATATCGGCTCTGAATGGCCTATTGTCAGTGTACCATTTTTCATGGTGAATGTCAATAAAGAATAAGCGTTACAAAATGTAATTTTTTTGTGAATTGAACAGAGAAATGGTAACAAATTTGATACCATTTGTAACTGAATTGTTCCTGCAATTCGGCACCCGGTGCGTGTATAATAATTATGTAAACGATGCAAAGGGGCGATGCGGGATGAAAATTCAAAAATGGCTGGCACTTGTGATGGGTTTGATCCTGCTGTTTTCCTGCTCCTCGCTTTCGATGATTCCCGCGGCTCAGGCCGAGGGTGAAACCGTTGTTGTTTCTTCGCCGGATGCCGCGCGTATTCTGGAAACCCGCTTTTTGAACATGCTGAATCATAATTTCGCCTATAACGGCAGTTTTTCTTCCACCGAAGCGTTGATTGGGGATGCTTCTTTGGCGCTCCTTTCTGTTGCGGAAGGGGAGGAAGATGTTTACATTGCCGAGGCCTATATCCGGGATTATGTAAACGATATGTACGGGGTTCGGATCGAGGATTTTTCCGCTTACAGCCCGTCGGCGTATCGAAAGCCCGGCTATGTATATGTTGTTCCGCGCGGTTATTCGGTTTATCGGCATGAATCGCCCCGTGTTACAGAGCATGAAGACGGCAGTTACACCGTGGTGACCGATGTAACGGTGACCACCCATGAGGGGGAAGAAATCCGGGCAACCGCGGTTACCCTGTTTGCCAAAGCGGAAGGCTCTCGTTTCGGATTTCATATCCTCTATTCGGATCTGACCGAGAACACCCTCACGGTTTGATGGAAAGCGCCGTTTTTCGCGGCGCTTATTTTAATTTGCGAATTTCGGTATCTTTCTGTTGACTTTTTGGTGGGTTTGTGTTAAACTATTTAAGCGTCAAAAAGATGGAGAGGTATCGAAGCGGTCATAACGAGGCGGTCTTGAAAACCGTTTGCCCACAAGGCACATGGGTTCGAATCCCATCCTCTCCGCC
>CACXFE010000189.1 GCA_902766855.1 Oscillospiraceae bacterium
AATGATGCTATGCGGCATGCGGCGGCATGGATCCCCGCGATGTTGAAATGGTTCCGCTTGATCGGTTTTCTGCCGGAATTTTAAACAGAGCGCACCTCTTTACCGAAGAAAGGCGGGCTGATGATGCTGGCAGGCCATCTGCATAAAATCCTGATTTCGGTGCCGGGCAGCGAATATGATCATTTGGGGCAGCCTTGCCCCTTGATCGTGGGTTCCGACCGGAAGGAAAACTACCATGTGGGATGCGGAGTGTTGTTGGCGGAAGACCGGATAGAATCCGTGTTTTGTGACAGCAACGGCACGGTGTCTGAAAAGACAGAAATACGATTGAAAAAATAAGGGGTTTAAAGGAGTTTTATCATTGTCTGAATTATTGGAAATTGTGATGATCGTCAGTTTCGGGGCGTCTTGGCCGCTGAATGTTATGAAATCGTATCGGGCGCGCACGGCGAAGGGCAAAAGCCTTTCTTTCCTTTGCCTGATCTTTTTCGGATACATTGCGGGGATCGCCTCTAAATTTTTGAATGTGACTTATATGACGGCCTTTTCGCAAAAGTGGTATGTGCTGGTGTTCTACTTTTTGAATCTGATCATGGTGGGAGCGGATATTGTGTTATATTTCCGTAATCGCCGGTTAGACGCCGGCGCGGAGAAATGAATCTTTGCGATGGGATTTTCCAAAAGAATCGCTTAAAAAAGATTGACAAATTTTTCGCTTCGTGTTACAATAGGAAAAACAGATTTTTAAACCGATACAGAGAGATCGGTAAGATCGTGAAATATCGGGCGGGCAGGGTTGCTCGTCGCGGTTTGTTGCAGCATTCGGTCTTGCCGTTATCGGTAAGGCCGTTTTTTGATAGGAGGGCTATGTGATGGCGAGCAGCAAACAATCCGTTCAAATTTTGAAAACCGCGGGCTTTCCTACCTTTTCTCCGATGTTGGAGAAAAGCCTTTTACCCGCTTCTTCATTGGTTGTTTTTCCCGGTTTTTGCGATGTGCATGTGCATTTTCGCGAGCCGGGATTTTCTTATAAAGAAACCATTTTCAGCGGGTGCAGGGCGGCGGCACACGGGGGTTATACGGCGGTTTGCACCATGCCGAACCTCAACCCGGTGCCGGATTGCCGCGAGCATTTGCAGCAAGAACTTGACCTGATCCGGCGGGATGCGACGATCGCCGTTTATCCATACGGGGCGATCACGGTAGGCGAACTTGGCGGAATGCTTTCGGATATGGAGGGGCTTGCCCCCGATGTGGTTGCCTTTTCGGATGACGGCAGGGGGGTGCAGTCGCTGGAATTGATGCGCCTTGCCATGAAGAAAGCGGCGGCGCTCGGCAAAGTGGTGGTTGCCCATTGCGAGGATAACAGTTTGCTTTGCGGCGGGTATATTCACGAAGGTGTTTATGCGGCGCGGCACGGGCATAGAGGGATCTCTTCCGCCAGCGAATGGCGGCAGATCGAGCGGGATATTCACCTTGCGCGGGAAACGGGGTGCGCGTACCATGTGTGCCATATTTCCTGTAAGGAAAGCGTGGAACTGATTCGCTTGGCCAAGGCCGGAGGCGTGAACATCACTTGCGAAACCGCGCCGCATTATTTGGTATTGGATGAAAATGATCTGCAAGAAGACGGGCGCTTTAAAATGAATCCGCCTTTGCGCTCCGCCGAAGACCGGCAGGCTTTGATAGAAGGCGTTTTGGATGGTACGATCGACATGATCGCCACCGACCATGCCCCGCATAGTAAAGAGGAGAAAAGCAAGGGCTTAAAGGATAGCGCGTTTGGCATTGTGGGGTTGGAAACCGCGTTCCCCGTGCTTTACACGCGGTTGGTAAAACCGGGCGTGATCACGCTTGAAAAACTGATCGATCTGATGGCGGTCGCTCCCCGAAAGCGGTTTGGTTTGCCGCTTTCCGACCGGGATTACACGGTGTGGGATCTGGAAGCCGAAAGTACGGTATCCGGCGCGGAATTTCTTTCCGCTGGAAAAGCAACCCCCTGTGAGGGGATGTCAGTATACGGGCAATGTATCATGACGGCGGCAAACGGGCAAACGGTTTATAAACGAAAGGAAGCGTAATCATGGCAAAAAGAACAGATATTAAAAAGGTTTTGATTATCGGATCGGGGCCGATCGTGATCGGGCAGGCGGCGGAATTTGACTATGCGGGGACGCAGGCGTGCCTTGCTTTGAAAGAAGAAGGGTATGAAGTGATCCTTTGCAATTCCAATCCCGCAACGATCATGACCGATACTTCCATTGCGGACAAAGTCTATATGGAGCCGCTGACGCTGGAATACATCGCCAAAATTTTACGGTATGAACGCCCGGATGCAATCGTGCCGGGCATCGGCGGGCAGACGGGGTTAAACCTTGCCATGCAGTTGGAAAA
>CACXFE010000190.1 GCA_902766855.1 Oscillospiraceae bacterium
ACTTTCCTTGGGGATGTGCTGAAAGGCGCGGCGGCCTGCCTGATCGGGAAGTGGATTTTTTCGCTGCCGCAAATCGCGGCGAACAGCGGTGGTTTTTGGCTTCCCATTGTGGGGGCGTATTTGTGCGGATTGGTTTGTATGATCGGTCATGTTTTCCCGGCGTTTTTCCAGTTCAAAGGCGGAAAAGGGGTGGCGGTCAGCGTCGGTATTTTTGCCGTTTGCTGCCCGATTGCGATCGTACTGGGGCTGTTGGTATTTGCCGTCTGTGTTTTGACTACGCGGCTTGTATCGCTCAGCTCTTTGATCGCAACGGTTACGGTCGTTTCTTTGTCGATTGTTTTTCATAGCGGCGGCAGCCGCTGGATCTGTGCGATTTTCAGCATTCTTATGGGTATAACGATCTTTTTGAAGCATACCGCCAATATCAAACGATTATATCATCATACCGAATCGAAAATCACCATTCATAAACGATAAACGAAACGGGAGGGAAATATCATGGCAAAAATCACGGTATTAGGCGCCGGCGGCTGGGGAATGGCTCTGGCGATCTCACAACAGGCGAAGGGACATTCCGTTACGATCTGGTCGCCTTTTGAAGAAGAAGTCCGGTTGCTCCAAACCGAGCGGGAGAATAAAAAATTATTAAACGGCGTAAAATTGCCGCCGGAAATTGCGATCACCTCTGATTTATCCTGTGTGGCGGGTTCCGCCGTTACCATCATTGCCGTACCTTCCGGCGCGGTGCGCAGTGTGGCGGCAAGCCTTTCGGGGCAAAAGGATTTCGGCATTGTTGTCAATGTGGCAAAGGGGATTGAAAAAGATACTTTTCTTCGCCTTTCTCAGGTGATCCGCTCTGAATTGCCGGAAGCCCGCATTGCGGTTTTATCGGGGCCCTCTCACGCGGAAGAAGTGGCTCGCGGGATTCCTACATCGGTGGTGGTAGCATCGCAATCCATGGTTATTTCGCAAATCGTGCAGGATATGTTGGCGGGAGACGCTCTTCGCATATACACATCGGATGATTTGATCGGTGTGGAACTGGGCGGCGCGTTGAAAAATATCATTGCCGTGGCGGCTGGCTTCTGTGATGGCTTGGGGCTTGGCGATAACAGCAAAGCGGCGCTTATCACGCGCGGGATTGCGGAAATGGCGCGCCTCGGGGTTTGCATGGGCGCAAAGGAATACACTTTTGCGGGGCTGACCGGGATCGGTGATCTGGTAGTGACCTGCACTTCTCTTCATAGCCGTGATAATCGCTTTGGCAATAAGGTTGGAAAAGGCGTGCCGGTCAAGCAGGCGTTAGCAGAGGTCGGCACCGTGGAAGGATATTACGCGGCCTATGTGGCGCATCAGTTAGCCCAAAAATATCAGATCGAGATGCCGATTACAGAAGAATGCTATGCCGTGTTGTATGAGGAAAAAGATGTTCACGAGGTCGTAAATGATTTGATGAAGCGTCCCAAAGGCAGCGAACATTAAAAAAGGGGGAGAGCGAAGCCAAAGCGGATCGCTCTCCCTTAAAAATAAAATTGCCCGGAAAAAAATAAAAAAGTGGTTGACTTTTTCTGCAATAGTCGATATAATAATATAGTCGCCCGGTTGGATGGGTTTTCATCGGGCAGGCAAAATGATAATAGAGTATTATTATCGAGGTGTGGCTCAGTTTGGTGGTTTTTCACCGAGCGCCCGCAGTGCGGGAGAAAGCGAGAGTGAAAAAGGCGCCGCGGTCGAAATGGGGCGCCGGGAGGCGGAACATTTCGGGCACCGCAAGAGGAAGCTGCGTAGCAGCGCGAAAAGAAAGAACGATATAGACGAAACAACAATAAAATCATTTATTATCGAGGTGTGGCTCAGTTTGGTAGAGCGCTGCGTTCGGGAGCATATATCCCAGTGAGCAGGCGAAGTTTTACTGACAGTCAAACCCTTTTACAACAGCCGATTTATCGGTGAAGCAGTTTTTAGGAGCTGTCCGAAAAAACGGCAACGACCACATAAAATCCCACAGACATGAATTTTTCGTGAAAGTTAGGGTGAGAAAAAA
>CACXFE010000191.1 GCA_902766855.1 Oscillospiraceae bacterium
GCCACATAATAGGCGTAAATCTGAAAAGGAATCACTTCCAGCGAAGCCAGCAGCAACGGATCGGTTTTCGGGAGGCTGATCACTTCCTCGGCTTCCGCGGCAATCCCGGTATGCCCTTCCGTTACACAGGCGATCACATGTGCGCCGCGCGCTTTTACTTCCTTCATGTTGCTGAGCAATTTTTCAAACAGTTGATCATAGCAGGCAAGCGCCAACACGGTGCGTCCTTCTTCGATCAGGGAAATGGTGCCGTGTTTCAATTCGCCCGCGGCGTAGGCTTCGGAATGAATATAGGAAATTTCTTTCAATTTGAGGGAGGCTTCCAATGCTACCGCGTAATCAATATTTCGCCCGATAAAGAACAGGGATTCCGGATCGCCGCACTGCTTCGCCATTTGCGCGATCTCTTTTTCATTTTGCAGCACCTGTTCCATTTGATCCGGCAAACGGCAGAGCGCGTCGAAAATCGCTTCGATTCGTTCTTCCTCCATACTGTGCAGTTTTCTGGCCGCCCAAATTGCCAACATATATAATACGGAAAGTTGTGTGGAATATCCTTTGGTAGTTGCCACGGCGATTTCCGGCCCCGCCCAGGTGTAAATCACATCATCGGCGGCATTGGCAATGGAACTGCCCACAACATTCACGATCGCTAATGTGTGTGAACCCCGGCGTTTTGCCTCTTTAAGTGCCGCCAAAGTGTCAGCCGTTTCCCCGGATTGGCTGATGATAACGGTTAAGGTATGGCTGCCGGTAATGGGATTGCGGTAGCGGTACTCGCTCGCAAGATCCACATTAACGGGGATACGAAGCATTTCTTCCAATACATATTTTCCCACCATGCCCGCATGATAGGCGGAGCCGCAGGCAAGAATATCAATTTGCCGGACGGATTTCAGTTTCTGCTCATCCAAAGAAATTCCTTCGAACTGAATCTTTCTGCCGGAAATGCGGCTTTTCACCGTTTGCCGCACAGCGGCCGGCTGCTCCATGATTTCTTTCATCATGAAATGATCAAACCCGCCTTTTTCCGCCGCCGCTACATCCCAATCAATCAAAGAGGGCTGGCGGTCAATGGGGTTTTTGGCGGCATCGTAAAGGTGTACACTGTCTGGCGTCAACACCGCGATCTCGCCGTCTTCAATATATAAAATCTTTTTGGTTTCGGAAACAATGGCGGTCACATCCGATGCGATGTAATTGGCATCGGTGCCCAACCCGATAATCAGCGGGCTGAATTTGCGCACGGCAATCAGCGTGTCAGGCTGATCGGTGCAGAGAATCCCTAACGCATAGGATCCTTCTAATCTGGCCGCCGTTTTGGCAACGGCTTCAAAGAAATCGCCCTGATCGTATTTCTGCAATAAATTGGGTACTACTTCTGTATCGGTGTCGCTTAAAAAGGTGACCCCGTCTTGTTTCAGTTCTTCCCGCAATTCCTGATAGTTTTCAATGATCCCATTGTGTACCACGGCAAATCGCCCGTCACGGCTGAGATGCGGGTGGGCATTGGCAAGGGAGGGCGCCCCGTGTGTTGCCCACCGGGTATGGCCGATTCCCAGCGTCCCGGGAACTGACTTTCCGCATTGTGTCATGGCCTGTAAATTCTTGATGCGTTCTACTGTTTTATGCACCGCAAAACGCCCGCCTTGCTCTACGGCGATCCCCGCCGAATCGTACCCGCGGTACTCCAATCTTTCCAATCCGTTCAACAAAAATTCCGCCGCCGGTTTTTGGCCGGTAAATCCTACAATTCCGCACATAATTTAACACCTTTCCCGGTAAGGCGGGAAAGGTGTTTTCAAAAAATGTTAAAACAAGCCACGCCAAAAAAGACGGTTGCTTTCCGCCTTGTTTTGGCACCCCGACCATACCGTATGTAAATTTTTGACATAGCGAAGTGCCTTTGTTCCGGGATTACTCCCGGGTTTTAAACACTCGTTCACGACATGACTGCCGTGGGGCATCCGCCGAATCTTTCGATGCTCCCCATCCTCGTCAACCGCTATGCCACAGTACGGTCCCGGCGCTTGATTGTTTTCTTGATCGGGTTTTCCTTTCTTTTTATTTGCGGCATATCAACCCATATAGTATTGTATGCGAAAACGCGGAAAAAGTCAATCTTTTTTGGTGAAAAACAAATTTTGCAGGCTTCAAGGGCTTGTGTAAGCCGCTGAAAAATGATATACTGTAACTTGACAGGCTCAAGTACAGTATCATGGTTGCAGGAGAGGGAAATATGCCGTTTTTACCGATTTCAGTAAAAGAAATGCAGGAACGCGGTTGGAAACAGCCGGATTTTGTGTTGGTAACAGGGGATGCGTATGTGGATCACCCTTCTTTTGGCACGGCAATCATCTCCCGCGTTTTGGAAGCGGCGGGCTATCGTGTTTGCATTCTTCCGCAACCGCGGACGGATGCGGATTTTACCCGTTTCGGCGCCCCCCAATATGCCTTTTTGGTGAACAGCGGCAATATTGATTCCATGGTTGCGCATTACACCGCCGCCAAAAAACGCCGCAGTGAAGATGCGTATACCCCGGGCGGAAAGGCGGGCGCGCGGCCGGATCGCGCGGTCACGGTATATACCGGAAAACTAAAAGCCCTTTATCCTGATCTCCCGGTGGCGATCGGCGGGATCGAGGCGTCGCTTCGCCGCTTTGCTCATTACGATTATTGGGATGATCGGGTTCGCCCTTCGGTTTTGATTGATTCGGGGGCGGATCTGCTGATGTACGGCATGGGAGAAAAGCATATTGTGGAGATTGCAAACCGCTTGGCGGCAGGGGAAAGAATGTCCGATCTGCACGATATTCTGGGAACCTGCTACGCGGTCAAAACAAGTGAATATATCCCGGCACCTAAAACGGTGGAATGCGCTTCGTTTGAGCAGGTTTCCGCCCCGGATGAGCGGGGGAAACGCCTGTACGCGGAGGCTTGCATGATCCAACAACGCGAGCATGACGCGGTGCGCGGCAGAACGGTGATTCAGCGGCACGGCAATCAGATCGTGGTGCAAAATCCGCCGATGCCGCCGTTGGAAACCGATGAAATGGATCAGGTGTATGCCCTGCCCTTTATGCGGGATTATCATCCGAGTTACCGCGCTTTGGGCGGCGTGCCCGGGATCGAAGAAGTGAAATTTTCGGTGATCCATAACCGGGGATGCTTCGGTGCCTGTAATTTTTGCTCGTTAGCCTACCATCAGGGGCGGCGCATTTCTTCGCGCAGCCATGCTTCGGTGATCGAAGAAGTAAAAAAGATCACCGAAATGCCGGATTTCAAAGGATATATCCATGATGTGGGCGGGCCGACCGCCAATTTCCGCCGCCCTTCGTGCGACGGGCAGTTACAGCGCGGGCTCTGTTCCGATAAAAAATGTCTGGCGCCGGAAATGTGCCCGGCGGTGAAAGTGACGCACGCGGACTATTTGAAATTACTGCGGGAATTGCGGGCATTGCCGAAAGTGAAAAAGGTGTTTATCCGATCGGGGCTCCGGTTTGATTATCTGCTGGCGGATGAAGATGAGGAGTTTTTCAAAGAGCTGGTGGCGCACCATATCAGCGGCCAGTTGAAAGTGGCGCCGGAGCATTGCTCAGACAGGGTGCTGAAATATATGGGAAAACCGAAAATCGCGGTATATAACCGGTTTGAAAAGCGGTTTTACGAGTTGACGAAAAGCATCGGGAAAAAACAGTATTTGGTGCCTTATCTGATGTCTTCCCATCCGGGCAGCACCATGAAAGACGCGATCGAACTGGCGGTGTTTTTGAAAAAGCACGGGCTTCACCCGGAGCAGGTGCAGGATTTTTACCCAACGCCCGGCACGGTTTCCACCTGTATGTTCTATACGGGGCTTGATCCCAACACGATGGAAAAAGTGTATGTGCCGCGCACCCCCGAGGAAAAGGCGCGCCAGCGTGCGTTATTGCAGTATTTCAAGCCGGAAAATAAAAAACTGGTGTTGGCGGCGCTGAAAAAGGAAGGGCGGTACGATTTGATCGGCACTTCTCCCGATTGCCTGGTGGCGCCCGAGCGCGTTTCCGTTACGGATCAACGCCGACCGAATCAAAGCAAGAAACCCAAAAAGACCATCCGCAATATCCATAAACCGAAAAAGAAAACATAATTGGTAAATCTGAAAGCGGTAGCCGCGAGCATTTCACTCGCGGCTACCGCTTTCAAATGTATGGAAAACAATATTAAAAAGAAGATTAGTTTTGTAAAAAAATCACTGGTTTTTGTCTTTTAGTACCCGAACCATATGGATGATTACATCAATCTCTTCATCTGAAAGATCAGAAACATCAATGGTGCGTTTTCGCTCCATATCGAGCAAATAATCGGTGGTGACATGAAATGTGCGGGTGATTTTTACTAAAACATCGTAGGAGGGATAACGGTCGCCGGATTCATAATAGGACACAACTGATTTGGCAATGCCTAATCGATCGGCTAATTGTCGCTGGGACAAACCTTGCCCTGTGCGCAAGGCTTTGAGTTTTTTACCAAAGTTCACCATAGTCACCTCATTTTTCGATTTCTGCCACCTTTATTTTACTTATATGATGTCCACTATTGGATAATTTTATAAATAAAATAGTGGACAAATCAAAACAAATGGTGTATACTTTATGATGTGCAAAAAAGGAGGGATAAAGCGATACGAATGTCATCAGAAGCAAAAACTTTGCGAATACGGCATGATGATTAAAGAATAATTGTAAAAGGAAGGATTATAATGTTTGATAATGTTGGTAGGCAAATCAAATCATTTGCAAAAGTACTTTTTTATTTAGGTGTGGTTGGGTCTTTTATCGGAGGCTTAGTCTTATTGGCTATGGGTAGCGAGGCTTGGGAAGGAGGAACTTTTATTATCGCCGGATTGTTATTGATCGTTGTCGGTACTCTTGTTTCTTGGATATCATCGCTCTTACTGTATGGCTTTGGTGAATTGATTGAAAAGATTTGTTGAAGCATAAAAACTCCCGTATCAGACCTTTCGGGCTGATACGGGAGTTTTTGTATATGGTTTGGAAAATCAGTCTTGACTATACAGTGCAACCAATTTTTCAAGATGCGC
>CACXFE010000192.1 GCA_902766855.1 Oscillospiraceae bacterium
CCGTATATCGTTTATCACCCTTTGGACACCGAACACCCAATCCGTAGCCGTATGTGTCCTTTCTCCAATAAGTTCGTTTCTGCCAATTGGAAAGACGGTCGGTCGTCATTAATTGAAGTGTTTCGGATTTTAACAATTGATATGTACGAAGACCCTCAAGAAATTTGATATAATCCTCTACGGTAGAAATACCGCCTGCCCCGCCCGAGGCGTATTCGCTACCGATTTTAAAGGAGCTGATCTGCTTGCCGACGTTTATGGCCTTGCCGTTTTGAAATTGATATTGCAGCACGACGATTTCGATTTTATCCTCGGGCAGCATAAAGGTGGAGTGTGCCATGCCGATGGCATCAAAGATATTCTTTTTGACATAGTCCTCAAATTTTTCGCCCGAAAGCACCTCCACCAAAGCCGCTAAAACATCATGACACAGGGAGTATTCCCACCGGTCGCCCGGCTCAAACAAAAGCGGTTCCCGCGCCAGATATTTCATTGTATAGCGTGTCGGGCATCTGCCGTTGGTTTCCTTGCGGCATTTCATCAAGCTCGGCGACACCAAATCGTATGAAAAACCCGCCGTCATTTCAAATAAATGTTTAATAAGGATCGGGTTTTTCGCCTTTTTGTACCCACTTTCGGTTTTCACGGTCATTTCTGCAAATTCGGGCATATAATCGGAAAGCCGATCCTCAAAAGAAAACAGCCCCTTTTCCCACAGCTGCAGGACGGCGGTACAGGTGATCCCCTTGGAGCAGGAATAGATGTTATACCGTTCTTTCCCGTCCATTTGGATTTGATTTTCAAGATCGCTGTAACCGTTTAGATAACGGAGCAGACATTTGCCGTTTTGATAAACCGCAAGGTCAAAACCCGGAACTCCCAAATTCAAAAAAGAATCACAAAACCTTTTTAAATTCTCAAACATAGCACAACCATCTCTCACATTGCCCTTTGCTTGCAAGAGCAAAACATCTGTCACATTTTTATTTCCGCCCCGAACGGCACAAACGCATAGCTTGCCCGATACAAGGGGTTTTTTCCGTTTTCCCACTCGCCGTCCATTGTAAACATTTTCGGGAAAACCGCTTTCGGTTCCTCCGCTTTCGCCCAATGAAAGGGTCCCAACAGATTGCGGTTGCCACTGTAAAGGGTAACCGTTATCTGATTAAAAGATCTCACATATTCCTTTGGAATGGTCACTCTATTTGATAACACAATATCGCATTCATATTCATTCCAACAAAGATGTGCCGCGCCAAAACGGCCTTTAAGATACAGCTGCAAGTCCCCTTTTCCTTCCGCTTTGGCGGTAAAGGCAAAAGTCATTTTTCCGGCAAAAAAGGGATAACCGTTTTGAGTGATATCTTGCATGGGTGCCGGAACACGGGCAGTCAAAGCCAGTGTCGAAGATTCTGCAAACAAGCCTTCCGGCGTACTTTCAAGCGGTTTTGTCGCTTTTACGGAAAAATCACCATGTAAAAAGACACTGTCAATTTCGGTGTCAAGCGTCAAACAATTCAAAATCCCTTCGCTTACCTCATCACGATGCTGAAGAATTTTAAAAACCGAAAGATCCTGCCGATAATCCAGTCGGACTTTCACCTTGTTTTCGCCAATCACCGTAAAAGGCAAAATATCCACACTTAAAAACTCTTTGCCCAGTTTCCCTGGCAATTTGGGAAAGACAACATGATCGTTCACCCGCCATTCGCGGGCGTTCATATGCTCGCACTCTAACCACAACGAAGTGGGACATTCCTGCACAACAAAATCATATTCCAACCAAATTTCCCGGTTTTCACCATTCTTGATCAAGCATTCAGAAACATATGGAACCGGCATAAAATCGGAATAGTCAACTCCGTTATAGGAAAGGCGCACCCGATCAATCACAAAAGAATTATTAGTGCTGTCCTGCATAACCGGTTCGGAAAAAGTAACCCTTGCAAATTCTTCCGACGTTCCTACAGAATCATAGTTTCCAAGCAACAGGATCACAGATTCTCCCGGTTCCAGAAGAAGTAAAACACGCACCCCGCCTTTTTCGGTTTCGAAAGCGATCGGCTCTGTTTTTCCCATTTCTAAGTTCAGCATTGCCACACCTGGCGCGGCAATATGATAAGTAATACTCTGCTTTTCCTGACCCAGATTGACCGCAAAAAGAAAATCCCCATTAGCGCTGACACGATAGGTAGAACGAACAGAAGTATCCGTTTCATCCGCCCAATAGATATTTTCTTTCAAATCGTCAAAGGAAGCGGTGTTTCTTAAAAATTCCAGATTGGCTGGTTCCCCGCTTTGAAAACAAGGGCGATCCCCTGCCAGCCACAGTTTTCCTCCATTTTGCAAAAATTCCTGAAGAAGTCCAGAGGTTGTTGCATCAATTTGCGGCATATCGGGTAACACGATTGTCCGGTAACGGCATGCGCCTAAACACAGTGTTGCACCTTCTACCCTTCCGTATTTTGCCAACAA